>CAZMEH010000168.1:0-5125 GCA_964564885.1 uncultured Saprospiraceae bacterium
ATTTGTATTTTATTCGCCAATATTTTGCTATTGGGCTTTCAGCCTAATGGTCAAATCAGTTTTACTAAATTAAAAAATTATGAAAAACGTATCTCTTTACACATTGATTGGTGTAATTTGCTTCTTGTCTACATCGATGTTTGGGCAAGATTTAGCACAAACGATTCGAGGAACAATCGTTGATAAAGAATCTCAATTTCCTTTGATTGGTGTAACTGTGGTAGTAAAAACCTCAGACGGACAAGTATTAGGAAATTCTTCTGATATTGATGGAACTTATAGGATTGAAAATGTGCCTTTGGGTCGTCAGACAGTAACCTTTTCTTACATTGGTTATGAAGAAACAACGAATGATAACGTCATTTTTACTTCTGCAAAAGAGGTGATTTTGAATGCACAACTAGACGAATCATCCGTTGACATGGGCATTGTAGAAGTTTATGCACAAAAAAATGGAGAAGTCATTAATGAAATGGCCACCGTAAGTGCCCGACAATTTTCCGTGGAAGAGACCAACCGTTACGCTGGTAGCCGTGGCGAACCTGCTCGAATGGCGTCAAATTTCGCAGGTGTTCAAGGTGCAGATGATTCTCGAAATGATATTATTATCCGTGGGAATTCGCCATCTGGCGTACTTTGGCGATTGGAAGGTATTAACATTCCAAATCCAAATCACTTCTCTATTGCTGGTACAGGCGGTGGTTCAGTTACTATTTTGAATAATAAATTTTTATCAAACTCGGATTTCTTCACTGGTGCATTTCCATCTGAATACGGAAATGGTATCGCAGGTGCTTTTGATTTGAAAATGCGTAATGGTAATAATGAAAAACATGAATTCAGCGGTCAATTGGGTTTCTTAGGAACGGAATTGATGGCGGAAGGTCCTTTGAATAAAAACGGTGCTTCGTACTTGGCAACATTCCGTTATTCAACTTTGGCGTTATTCAGTTTTATGAATATCAATGTAGGAACGGATGCGATTCCAAAATACTTCGATGGCGCATATCGCTTGAATTTTCCATTAAAAAAAGGTGGAAGTTTGGCATTTTGGGGCATTGGCGGAAGTAGTGAAATCGACATTGCGTTAAGCGAAACACAAACGGAACCTGATACTTCTACTTTGATTTATGGTTCAAATGACCGTGACCAATTCTTTGCTACTTCCATGTTTACGGTTGGCGCAACTTATACACAGCCATTAAATAAAAGTACTTATATCAAAGCAGGTCTAGCCTATTCGAGAACGCAACAATATGCCAATCACGATTATATTTTCAGAAGTGTTGAGAATAATGTTTTTGTTTATGATAGTTTGCCAAACATCTTAGACTACACTTTTATTGAAGGCAAATACTCTGCTTATTTTGCATTCAACAAAAAAGTAAACAAGAAATTCACCCTTAAGTTTGGTATAAATGTCGATGCTTACGCACTGAATTATATTGATAGCTCAAGAACCGTAACTCCTGCAACAGACTCAACAACAGCTACTTTGAGCGATTGGGAAACTCGCTGGAACAGTACTGATAATCCGTTTATGTTACAACCTTATGTACAATTCAAGTATCGTGCAAGCGAAAAATTAACGATAACAGGTGGTTTGACGAGTTTGTATTATAGTATAAATGACATTAGTATTTCGCCTATTGAGCCTCGTTTTGGTTTAAGTTATGACTTAGGTAATAGTCAAAAACTGAGTTTCGGGACAGGTTTACATTCTCAAAATCAAGCGAACTATTCCTACTATTACGGCACGCCAAACGGCAATTCACCCATTACCTATAATAAAGATGCGATGGGTTTGACGAAGAGTTATCACGCTGTTTTAGCGTATGATAAATCTTTGAAAGGCAATATGCGCTTCAAGGCAGAAACCTATTTCCAATATTTATATGATATTCCAGTGGAGATTGAAACGAGTTCTTACTCTTTAGTAAACTCAGGTTCTGGTTTCTCTCGTTTGTTTCCTGATTCATTGCAAAATGGCGGAACTGGGCGCAATTATGGTTTTGAATTCACATTAGAAAAATTCTTTAGCAAAGGTTATTATTTCTTAGTTACAGCTTCTTTATTTGATGCAAAATACAAAGGCAGCGATGGTATTTTAAGGAATACAACATTCAACGGTCGTTATGCTTTCAATACTTTATTTGCAAAAGAAATTGCTTTAAAAAATGGTTCTGCAATTAATATTGGCGGAAAAGCTACTTTAGTTGGTGGTCGTTGGTATGGGCCAGTTGATGACTTGGCTTCTGCTCAACAATTAGAAGTTATTTATGAAGATGAAACCGTGAATAGTGTTCAATTTAGACCTTATTTTCGATTAGATGCAAAAATTTCTTACCGTTGGAATCAACCAAAAGTAACGCACGAATTGGCATTTGATTTGGTTAACTTGTTAAATATTCAAAATATTTTGACGTTGACTTATTCTCCAGATGCGCAAGATGGCAATCCTGTTCGAGAAGAATATCAATTGGGCTTTTTACCGTTGTTCTATTATAAAATTGATTTTTAAGAAAAATTGACACCAAACAAAAATCCCATTTCAATGCGTTGGAATGGGATTTTTTAGTTTAATATTTTCGTTATGTTTACATCTTTAATTAATAATGTTGTTAAAAAATGAATTATGGATATTCCATCAATGAAAGTCAATTTAATTCAACGATTAACACATGTTTCAGATATTTCAATTTTAGAACGAATAAAAGAAGTTCTTGATGAAGAAATCATCAACCACGGAGTGGTTAAACATGAATAGCTATGGGTGAAACCCATAGTTAAATGAAAACAAAACATAATTACGAAGTAATTGAACATCATAACGGATAGCAGATCATTCATGTTCAACTCTTTCAGAGTTGGGCTTTTTCTTTATTTTCTCCATCGGTTGCATCTCGAGTACTCGAGACTATTCAAGCTTGACTACTCCGTAGTCTTTTTCATAAATATACAATTCATATGAATTAATTGATTCTTTGACAATTAAGAAAGCTAAAAAATCATTCTCAACTTTCCATTCAATAAACAAAACCATGAGAGCAGTAATCATCAAGCAATTTGGCGCACCAGAACAAATGTCCATCGGCAATTGGGAAACGCCAACTCCGAACGACAATGAAATATTAGTCAAAGTAAAAGCGACTGCGCTTAATCGTGCAGATACCTTACAAAGAAAAGGCGGATACGCTCCTCCAAAAGGCGCAAGTCCGATTTTGGGCTTGGAAATGGCAGGCGAAGTGGCAGCACTTGGCAAAAACGTAACCAATTGGAAAATTGGTGATAGAGTTTGTGGCTTGCTCACGGGCGGCGGTTATGCCGAATATGTTGTGATACACGAGAAAGTAGCTTTGCCTATTCCACAGAATTTGACATTTGAAGAAGCGGCGGCTATTCCAGAAGTATTTTTAACGGCATTTCAAGCGATGCATTGGCTCGGTAATTTGCAAGAAAACGATAAAGTGTTGATTCATGCTGGCGCAAGTGGCGTTGGAACGGCTGCTATTCAATTAGCTAAATTGAAAAATGCGGAAATATTCGTTACTGCTTCAAAAGGTAAACACGCTATTTGTACAGCATTAGGCGCACATCATACGATTGATTATAAAACAGCGAACTTTGAAACAGTCATTGCGGAGAAAACAAATGGTCAAGGTGTGAATATCATCGTTGACTTTCTAGCTGCGCCTTATTTCCAACAAAATATCAACTCAATGGACTTTGATGGAAAGATGATAATGCTCGCACTCATGGGCGGTTTAAAAACACCAGAAATCAATTTATTGAATATTTTGCGCAAACGTATTCACATTATGGGTAGTACATTGAGGGCTCGAACGGTTGATTATAAAATCAAGTTGACGCAAGATTTGAAAACTTCTATTTGGAGTAAATTTGAAACAGGCGAGTTAAAACCTGTTGTTGATTCTGTGATGGATTGGACGGAAGTCGCTACTGCGCACCATTATATGGAAGCAAATAAAAATGCTGGAAAGATAGTTTTGAAGATTTCTTAAAGTCAGCATATGTATTACCAAACGGTATCGGTTTTAAAAACCGGCACCGTTTGAGCTATTAACTATATCAAATTACTCAACTTGGATTCTATTAGCAATAACGAAACATCCAAATTATTCGGTAAATCTGACATAAACTGAATGAATCCTTTAGTCGAATTTAGCTTACCGTATAACTTATCTAAAGTAAAATAGTATTCAGAATAATAACTATTCCTTACAAAATAGGCATTATTGATAGGATAAGTAAAACGTGTTTTTTGATAATTATCACCTTTTTTAAGTGCTCTTTTTATCTTTTTATCACAGGTTTTGTAAATAGAATTCGATTGTTCTGAAAAGTCTTGAATTTTCGTTTGGCTTGTATTGATGGTTTTATAAATCTTTTCCATCGTTTTCAAAATGTTCTTTAGCGGCTTTTTTTGGATAAGTTTCTGATTTTTCAAATACTCAACCGTAACCCGTTTTGCCAAAACATCTGCGGCAGCTTCTTCTATTGACAATGGAATCGTTCTATTCATACTTCGCAAATGCACATGCAATGCTTCATGAAAAACAATAACCGCAATGGCTTCCATCGAATAACTCATCAACGCCTTATTCAGTAAAGTAGCGGAAGTTCCTGCGGTTTGATAAACTAAGGTATGATAACCTTTTGCCGTAAATTGAGCGGCTGCACGTACTGCGTGCTTTCGATTTGTTCCATAATAGTAATATTCATTTAAACCAGCTGGTACAGCGATTTCATTACTTTTGGACACATAAACATAGTGAAGCAAACCGTCTTCGGCTTCCCATTCTGTATAAAAATGCGTACCGAGTCGCAAGCCTAATTCGTCACTACAATACTTTTTGATATCTGCAATTAATGAAAGTTGAAGACTGTAATCTTCTAGTTCCGTATTTGCCTTAGCTTGAAATGATTGAAAAGTAGATATAAAAATGATACCTATAATCAGAAAACTAGATGCTTTTAGTCGAGAGAAAAGATATATATTATTCACTTTAATAAGGTTTTTGTAAAAATATAAATTTCTGAGGCTATTATGGTCAATGTTTTATCAAATTTATACATCTCATAAATTATTTTGCACGTTCCTTTT
>CAZMEH010000169.1:0-1922 GCA_964564885.1 uncultured Saprospiraceae bacterium
GCTAAAAATATTTATAGCGTTTCGTTCTGCTGGTGCAATATAAGTTGATTTATTCCAAAAACTATCTAGTACTGGTTCATAAATATCTACTAAAAGGCTTCTATATAAATCATTTTTTATTTCTTCACGGTCTTCATCTCCAAAATCATCATTATCATAAATTTCAATTTTAAAACTCATTGAAATGTTTTTTTGAAACTCTGTTTTTTTTAATAAAGTATATCCATCATGGCTATCAGAAGTATATTGTTTACCTATTTTATGAAAATTAAATTTTTTATTAGTAAGGAGATTTTTCATCATAGGTTTATCAAAATCTATGGAAATATCAATGTTAGGAAAGTGCATACTTGTTGAAAAAAGATTTTCAAAGTTATCTTTTATTTCATCCAGAACTTTAAATATGATTTCATCAGTAGTTTTTTGGGAAATAATATCTAGTATTTTAGAAGTTGTCAAGTTTATAGTTGTTTCCTTATTATTTAATTTTAGTTTTCTCCTAGTTGATTGAGATACTTCATTTCCTAAAATTACTTCTATTCTTTTAAAACTTATGTGGTCAGAAAAAGATTTATTCAAAAAATAAATAGCATAAGCCAAATAAGTCTTACCAGTATTATTATGACCAGTAAAGACAATTAAATCTTTGCTTAAATCCACCTCAGCTTCTTCTATGTAACCTAGATTTTTGACTTTGAAAATCATAATAGTGTTATTTTGTTATTAAACAAATATACATATTTACAAAACGAAAAAGGAATAGTTGAAATTCATTTTCTAAAAATTAAAATAAATTCCACCTTGCAAAATAAACGCACTAGCTTCTGGATTATCCAAATAATTCAATCGCCAAGTCGCTTGTATTTGTAGAATTTTAAAAATATTCTCCACACCAAAACCAGCCTCCATATACGGAACCGCTGATGGCGAACGAAATGGAATCGTACCAGCGACATCTGAGGTGTTAAAACGGTTCGCTTCCGCATTTGCGTCGGTTAATGTACCGTAAACGCCTCTAAAATGAGCGGTTTCACGCCATTTGAGTTTGCGAAGAAGCGGAATTTTATTTAAGAACAAACCATCGAAATGATGCTCAAATTTCCAACTAATATATGTATCGCTGGTAAATTCATAACGATTCATTAAATTGAAATTGTTGCCACTATAAATGAAAGTTTCGTTTCCAGGATGCGTTTCTAAAAGAAGAGAAGGTATTGTTCCAAATGTTTTTCCAGCTCGAATATTGTAACTCATCCAACCAATCGGATTGATATAAAACCAATGACTGTATTCCACTCCAATCTTATGATAACTGTACTGGCTTCCTAAAATATTCTTTACGCCAGCCGTGTATTGAACAGAGTAAATCGGAAACTTAGAACCTAAACTCACTCGGTCAAAGTGTCCGCTCCAATATTGCTCTTTATAGCCATGACGCACTTTGAAAATAAATTCTGTTGTCGTTGTCGTTGTGTCAATTTCATTGGTCACTGGATCAATAAATTGAAAATTGAAACCAGAACCATCAGCGTAAATCTTACCGTATGGATCAAGTTTTCGATTCAAAAAAGCTGCTTGTACGGTAACGCCTTTTTTAAAATCTTTCAAATAAAGAACCTTGCTTTCTTGAACCCTAAGAATACGTTGTGGCGTTTCCCGACGTACAAAATTAGAAGCAGAACTTGTTGTAATCGCTTCTTCTGAGCTACGAGTAGTGAAAACCACATCATCAAAAAAGGAAACGATAATCTGTTCTCGACGTGGAATTTTTTTGAAATTATACTGAAATTTTCCGCCGTATTTCCATTCTTTATCCTTTGTTCCGTAAGCGGCGTAAATTTCACCTCGATAGATTTTACTGAATTCTAAATTCGTTCCAAGACCCAATCGAAAACGATTACCTTCTACTGCATTGACACCGA
>CAZMEH010000170.1:0-6293 GCA_964564885.1 uncultured Saprospiraceae bacterium
AAATCAAAATGTTCACACAATCAGACTTAGACTTCATTCAATCAAAAGGCATTGACCAAAAAGTGATTGAACAACAAATCGAAAATTTCAAAACAGGTTTTCCGTTTGCTCAAATCGAAAAAGCAGCAACCATCGGCGACGGATTGATTCAAGTCAACGAAACGGAACGCCAACACTATATTAATACATACAACGAGAAATCAAGAAAACTTGATGTTTATAAATTTGTGCCAGCTTCGGGCGCAGCGAGTCGCATGTTCAAGGATTTGTTTTCTTTTATGGAAAACTACACAGGTTCTGACGAACAATATGAAGCATTTTTAGCGGATAAGAGTAGTAAATCAATGTATGCTCTTTTCAATCAATTGAAAGATTTTGCATTTTATGAAGACTTGAAAACTGCTTTAAATACGACAGGTCAAGATATTGATGCTTTACTAGAAAGTAAATCTTATACACAAATTTTGAAGGCGTTATTAACAGATGTTGGTTTAGATTATGGAAATCTACCAAAAGGTTTATTGCAATTTCATAATTATGAAAATGGTAGTAGAACGCCTTTAGAAGAGCATTTGGTTGAAGGGGCAAAGTATTGTAAAGGTGATGATGGGAAAGTATTTTTACACTTTACGGTTTCGCCAAATCATCGAGCGAAGTTTTTGGAATTGATAAATGAAGTAAAAGCAGCTTACGAAAAAACCTATGATTGTGGGTTCATCATTTCATTATCTGAACAACATCCTGCAACGGATACGATTGCGGTAAATATGGATGATACGCCATTTAGATTAGATAATGGTGACGTTTTATTTCGCCCAGGTGGTCATGGCGCATTGATTCAAAATGTGGATGGATTAGATGCTGATTTGGTGTTTATTAAAAATATTGACAACGTTGTTCCTGATAGAATTAAGGAAACGACTTATCAATATAAAAAAGTGCTAGGCGGTGTTTTATTGAGTTTTCAAGAACGTATTTTTGATTACTTAAAACAACTTGAAAATACAAATGAAGCGACACAAAACGCTTTAAACGAAGTAGAAAATTTCTTACAAAAAGAATTGTGTACTACTTTTCCGAGTTCTTACGCTTCGTTATCAAATCAAGAAAAAACGGCTTATTTGTTCAGCAAACTAAATCGTCCGATTAAGGTTTGTGGAATGGTGAAGAACGAAGGCGAACCGGGCGGAGGCCCATTTTGGACAGTCAATTCTGACCAAACGGTTTCTTTACAAATCATTGAAAGTGCGCAAATAGACACCGCTGATGCAAGTCAATCAGCGATTATGCAAAATTCTTCGCATTTCAATCCTGTTGATTTGGCTTGTGGTTTGAAAAACTATAAAGGCAAAAAGTTTGATTTATTAAATTATAGTGACCCAAATACGGGTTTCATTGCTTATAAATCAAAAGACGGTCGAGAGTTAAAAGCGCAAGAATTACCTGGCTTATGGAATGGCGCAATGGCGGATTGGAATACTTTATTCGTAGAAGTGCCGATTATTACTTTTAATCCTGTGAAAGTCGTTCAAGATTTGTTGAGAGAACAACATCAGTAGGATTGGTTTTAATCTAAAAAATACTACCTCATTCCAAACTTGATTTGGAATCTGCACTATGATTGCGGCTAACACTAGCGGCTAATTTGATGTAGATTGAAAATCAAGTTTTCAATGAGGTAGTAAAGTAAAGGTAGTATTCATCAACTTTCCTCTTTCTCCACAACAACCTTCCGATTATCATCAGGATTTCTATCAATCAACTTATTAATCGGGTCGATACCAGCCTTCGTTGGTTTTTCGTCCACCATGATTTCAAAAGTTGATTCCTTTTTATCAATTTTGTATTTTTTCATGTAAAGCACTTTCTCTTTACCCTTTTCATCTTTACCAAGAACACCGATGTCAATCCAATCGTTGATTTCGATTTCGGTTTCAGTACCAAGGCTGTCCGCACGGTATTTAACCGCAGAAACATCAATTGTCACTTTATACTTATCGCCCACTTTCTCGTAAGTCGCATCCGTTGTACGGTTTTCATAAAGTGTGATTGTTTCAAACATATCTTTGATGATATATTGCAAACTATCTGGCGTAACGGCTTTGAAGTAATCCAACAAATCGCCAGACGTAATATAAGGCGCATCTTTGTAAGCCCAATCCTTGATACATTGCTGTAAAGCTTGATTTACTTTGTCTTCGCCAATGTAATCTTGTAATGCGAACATAACAACTGCCCCTTTTCGATAGTGAATATAACCTTGACTTTCTACCAATTCAAGCGGTTGTTCCTTTTCTTGTTCGCCTGCTCGACCACGCAAGTACATATCCATTTCATGCTCTAAAAACTTCTGCATCATTGGTTCTGCATATTCATTTTTCATCACCATTAGTGCAGAATATTGCGCCATTGTTTCCGAAAGCATCGCATTTCCTTTCACGCTGGCTTCCGTCACTTGATGCGCCCACCATTGATGACCGATTTCATGTGCCGTTACATAAAATGGAAAATCAATGTCGTCTTCCGTAATGTCCATGATGAAACCCATGTCTTCCGAAAACGGAACCGTATTCGAGAACGATTGCGCAAACGAGCGATAACGTGGAAATTCCATAATTCGCAACTGACGATATTGATATGGACTGAAATTCTTTGAGAAATAATCTAAAGATTTTTTCATCCCATTCATCAAGCGGTCAAGATTGAGTTCATGTCCTTTATGGTAATAAATTTCAAGATTAACCTTTTCGCCTTTCGCATCCGTCCAAGTGTCTTCCATGACTTCGTACTTAGCCGAAACGATAGAGAAAAATGGTAAAATTGGCGTATCCATTTTATAATGAAAATACTTTCGTCCGTCTTTCTCGGTTGTACTTTGCAAATAACCTGGCGCAATTGCAATCTGGTCAGCCGAAGTACTGATTTTAACTTCCAAGTTAATTCGGTCAGCATCATCAGTTAACAAATGCTGGTGCAAACCGTGTTTGTCGTTGCGTTCTCGCATACGTTCACGGTCTTCCAAGTCTTGTTTTTTACGCTTGTTATTATCACCCAATTCGTAATTACGGTTATAACCGAACGTTGGAAAGTATGTATTATTAAAGAATGTTCCGTTTTGTAAAACCTCTGTATTTGAACTACCTTCGACAAAACCATCCGTTTTGAAAGTCGTGGTGAAATCCATTTTTATCGTATCATTCGGTGCTAATGGCTTCTCTAATTCATAAATCGTATAATCAAATTCATCGTATGCTTTCTTAATTCCTGCCTTGACAGAGAACGATATTTCATTCGTTACCTGTTGGTCTGGATTGAATTGCATATGAATTTCCTTAATCGCTTCATCCGTTTTATTGGTAAGCATATAATAGCCTTTCGCCACGAAATCACGATCTTCTGGATAAATATCCACTTCTACGTAAACATCTGTGATACGAGGTTGAGCCAACTCTTCATATTGCTTTAATGCTTTTTCATAATTGGCTTGATTCTTTTCTCCTGCTTTTGAATTAGCGTATTCATTTTTAACATTTGTATTATAATAAATGAAACAGCCTGTTCCTGCAAACATAATTACCGCCAAAATAGAAGCAATTAAAATTGGACGAGTTAAACGCAGTTTTCCAATACGCAAACGCATTTTCATTGCCGTTTCTGCGCCACGAACGGAGAAGAGCAAAGACACTACAAAGAACAATGCACCGAGTGCGAACCAGTATAAAGTGAACCAATTGAACGGTAAAACGTAATGACCAAAGCCATTCATATCAGAATATTGTCCGATTCCATTACCGCCAAATTGAAATAAAGAATGCTCAACGCCCATCACTTCTAATACAAAAGTTACGATGAAGAACATGACAAAAACAGCGTGTCCAATGAATTTATGATTGACCATCGAATGGATTAAAAACCCTAAGACGGTGAATAATATCAAAAACGAAAATGTTTCTGAAAATAGAGAACGGAGATATAATCCAATTTCAAAATTGCTATAACCGTTCATGATTTGTATCAACATTCCAGTACACATCAAAAGCGTCAATAACACCAAATAAACATAAATCATTGCCAAAAACTTACCTGCAATGGTGACGTAATTCGGATAAGGCATCGCATCATAAATCAAATTCATTTTGACATCTCGCTCTTTCCAAAGCAAGTCGCCTGAGTAACTGACGATGATTATGATGAAAAATAAATTGAACGTTCCAATCAATTCTAGCATCGAATAAGTTGTTGGCAATCGAGCAATATCATAGACTTTGCCCCATTCAAATGAATTGACTATCATGATTAAAACACCTGCCATGACCATCGCCATAAACGGCACCTGTTTTCTTATCCAATGGAAATAAAAGACAGACATACTAAGCATTTTCTGCAAATGAGTTTTGAAATCATCGTGTTGCGTTACGGTTGGAATAACCATATCAGATGCGCTTGCCATTGGTTTTGCTTCTTCTTTTCCAGATTTTTTCTTCTTAACTTTTTGCTTTCTAGCAGAAAAAGTAAATCCAAAATAAGTGACTACTAACGAAACGACACCCACCATAATCCAAATTAAACGATTCGTTAAAAAATCGCCGACCAATGGAATAACTTGTGTGTTCTTCTCCGCTACTGTCCAATATTGCGTAATATAACCACGAGTGTTTAATCCGAATGGATCAATAATCGCTGCCATGGATTGATTGTCTAAATCACCTAACATTTGGACAGAAATCATATAAAAGGTCAAAAGTCCTACACCTTGTGTGAAGACGACGATAATTCGTTTACTCAGCGTTCCACCCATGAAAAACAAGCCCGCCATCAAAAATAAATTCGGTAAAACAAACGTAAAAAATGGCTGCCAATAATACCAAGCATTGAATGGTAAAAGCTTATCGGCATCTGCCCAAGGTGATAAATGTCCGAGCATCATTCCGAAAACTGCGCCACTAAAGACAAAGGCTGCTACTAAAAATGAACCTAGAAATCGTCCGCCTAGATACTGAATTTTGGTAATTGGCGTAGTAAAAAACAGTGGTCCTGTCTTTTGTTCAAAGTCTCGAAGTACAGCAACGCCCATGATTCCAGATGCTAAAAGCAAACCTGGTAATGCTGACAAAACAGACAACATCGAAGCAATCACAACGGGTGAATTGTCCTTTACTTGTCCTGAACCGCTACCAATGCCGATATATGGCGAAATCGTAGCAATGAATGGCAACAGGAACATGATGGCAAAGTATATATAAGTTGCTGGTCGTTTCCAGCGATATTTTATCTCAAATTTGAATATTTCCCACATGGTTTGTAGTTATTAGTTGATTAAAAAAGACAGAAAACAGATTTGCAAAGTCTTTCAGACTTGGAAAATCTAAACAAGGTTAGTGCGTAGCAGCCGTTCGCTTCCCAAAAATCTCAGAGAAATAAACATCTTCCAAATCTGGCTCAACAATAGTAAAACCATCTGGCTGAACATCACTAAAGACATGAATAATCGGTTTTCCTGCGCTTCTTCGCTCAGAAATAACATTGAATTGAGTTTTGTAAGTAGTAATTTCTTCTTTCTTAATTCCTTTGCGCCAAATCTTCCCTTTAATATCAGCAAGTGCATCAGATGGCGTACCAGTCAAAAGAACTTGACCTTTATTAATAACAGCCATATTTGTGCACAACTCTTTTACATCTTCGACAATGTGTGTAGAAAGGATAACAACCGTATTTTCTCCTAATTCACTCAATAAATTTAGAAAACGGTTGCGCTCGGCAGGGTCAAGACCTGCGGTAGGTTCATCAACAATAATCAATTTTGGATTAGCTAAAAGTGCTTGTGCAATTCCGAAACGCTGTTTCATTCCGCCTGAATAACCACCAAGATTTTTCTTTCTATCGTCCCAAAGATTGGTTTTAACTAATAAAGCTTCGACCAATCCTTTGCGTTCTTTTTTATCAGAAATACCTTTTAGAACCGCTAAATGGTCAAGCAACGTAACCGCAGGTACTTTCGGATAAACACCAAATTCTTGTGGTAAATAACCTAAGGCCTTACGAACTTCATGTTTTTGAGTTAATACATTTATATCGCCAAGAGTAATCGTTCCAGTATCTGGTTCTTGAAGTGTAGCAATGGTACGCATCAGTGTTGATTTTCCTGCGCCATTTGGCCCTAATAAACCAAACATTCCAACAGGAATAGTTAGTGTTACGTCCTTTAGTGCTTGAACACCATTCGAATACGTTTTAGATAAACTGTTGATTTGTAGTTCCATTACTTTTAGTTGTTTTGATATTTTTTCTTTGAT
>CAZMEH010000171.1:0-1902 GCA_964564885.1 uncultured Saprospiraceae bacterium
TTCTATCTAAATCCATTCAACTTGATATTAAGATCATCTGACCCAAATCAACAAATTTATTTTACAACTAACGGAAATACTCCAACAGCTAATGATTATTTGTTTATAGATACATTAGAAATGATGGAGAATACCAGTTACAATCTACTAGATACAAGCTATTATAGTAGAATTCCTACTACACCATTAGAAGGACCTAATCGTTTGCAAAAGTATATTTGGAAAGAACCTCAATCAGTATATTTAACAAATGTAATACGTTATGCAAGTTTCTTAGGAGATACGATGAAAAGCGATGTTTATACCAAAACCTACTTTGTTGATCCTGAAATAAATGCACGATATCAATTTCCAATTATATCTTTGGTTACAGATAGTCTAAATCTATTTGATTACGAAACGGGTATTTATATTCCTGGTAAACGATTTGATGACGAAGGATTTGGATATAGACCATATGGAAATTATCTAAATACGGGTATCGAATGGGAGCGAAAAACACATATTACGTTTTTGGAAAATGATGGAACATTAGGATTTGAAACAGATGCTGGAATAAGGATGAGAGGCGTTGGAAGTACAGCGACTCCACAAAAATCTTTAAATGTCTATTTTAGAAAAGAATATGGTGAAAAAGATATTGACTATCCTGTTTTTGGTGAATATATCAATACCGAATTCAAAAGATTAGTACTAAGAAACTCGGGTAATGATTTTTTAGATACTCATTTCAGAGATGCCGTTTTGCAAGATGTATTAAAGTCACTCGGATTAGAACTTCAACGATTTAGACCTTCTGTTGTGTTTATCAATGGTGAATATTGGGGCATTCATAATATTCGAGAAAAATACGACAAGTTTTATTTTGAATATAATTTTGGAATACCTGTTGAGAATCTTAATATCTTAAATTGTAGAGGCGAAATAGAAGAAGGCTCGAATACAGATTATTTAGCATTGCTTGATTATGTATCACTAGAGGATTTGACGCAAGATTTCCATTATGAAGCGGTCAAATCTCAAATTGATATGGAAAATTTTATTGATTTTCAAATTGCTGAAATTTATTTCGCTAACTATGATTGGCCTTGTAACAATTATAAAATTTGGAAAACAAATGAAGTTGGTTCAAAATGGCGTTTTTTAATTTACGATTTAGATTATTCATTTGGTCTAACAAATGATGCTCAGCTTGACGCAAAATCTTTAGAACATGCATCTTCTGAAGAAACAGGTTGGCCTCATTGTCTGGTGTCAAATACTCTTTTCCGAGCATTATTAAAAAACGAAAAATTTAAACAAAAATTTGTTGAACGGTTTACAGAGCATTTGAACACTATTTTTAACGTAGATACTGTTCTACAGAAAATAGACGAGTTTGAGAACCTATATTTTCCTGAAATGGCGGAACATATAGAAAGGTGGAATTATCCTAATGATTATGAAGAATGGTACGAAGCCATTGATATCATGAGATATTTTGCCATTAATCGTCCCTGCTTTATGAGAAATCATTTAATGGACTTTTTTCAGTTAGAAGATATTAATTTTGAATGTCCAAATTTTGATGAGTATGAAGATGAGGAGTTGTTTCAAATCTATCCAAATCCCAGTAATGGACAGTTTACCATTCAAAAAAACTCATTATTTTCTACTGTAGGAAAAATCACTATTTTAAATGTAGAAGGAAAAATATTATACGCTAAAGAAAATGTAACATTAGATAGTTATGAAAAAGAAGAGGTTAATCTACTCGGATTAGCGAGCGGTGTATATTTTGTTTGTTTTGAAAATACAATATTGAATTTTACTCGAAAAATCGTGATTATACGCTAAGTGAAAGAATATAAATAAGTTGCTCCAAAACTAAGGTAGAATAGTATGAACTTGTTTAAGAATGAG
>CAZMEH010000172.1:0-1654 GCA_964564885.1 uncultured Saprospiraceae bacterium
CTGCAATAGCAGAAAGGTTATATTACCACACTTCAGGTTATCCGTTTTTAGTAAGTAAATTATGCAAAAATATTGCTGAAAAAATCCTACCTAAACGGGAAAATAAAACAACATGGACGATAGAGGACATAGAGGAAAGTGTCCGAATATTGCTCTTAGAAAACAATACAAATTTCGATGATTTAATTAAAAATTTGCAAAATCACCAAGATTTATATGATTTGGTTTTTCGACTTCTTGTTGATAGTGAAAGTATTACTTTCAATCTTGATAACCCAACTATTGCAAAAGGAATTCCATATGGTGTTTTCAAAAGAAATGGTTCTATAAAAATCCACAATCGAGTGTACGAACAACGAATTTATAATTATATGGCTTCGAATATGGAAGTTAATTTAAGAACAGAAAATTATAATTATTTTAATCAGTTCAAACTGCCGAATAATGAGTTAGATTTACAAAAAGTAATTGGAAAATTTCAAGAATTTTTAAAACAAGAATTTAGCGAAAAAGACCAATCGTTTTTAGAAAGACAATGGCGCATTATCTTTTTAGCCTTTCTGCGTCCGATTTTGAATGGCAGCGGTCATACTTTCAAAGAAGTTCAAATCTCGGAAGAAAAACGTTTGGATGTTACGATTACTTATTTTCAACATCAATATATTGTAGAATTGAAGCGTTGGTACGGCAATGCAGCACACGAAAGAGGCATCGAACAACTCAATGATTATTTGGATAGACAAAACAAAAAGAAAGGTTATTTAGTCATTTTTGAATATCGTCGAGGAGTTACAGGTCAAACCACAAAAACTTGGCGAGTAGAAACTATAGAATACGGAGATAAAGAGATTTTTGCAGTTTGGGTTTGATGACTTTCTAGTTAACTAATAAAAACAACAAAGGAAAACTAAAAATAGCTTGCCAAATCAAAGCAATCGCAGCATAAAGACAATTAGAAAGAAATATTGATTCAATAATTAGAACTATCTATCATTGGAACAAAATACAAACTAGCTATCCAAAATAGAATATCAACTATAATTAAGATACTTATTAAAGTGTCATATTTTACTAACTTTTGTCTTAATTCATTTTGGTTACTAACTATATATTTCCTTCTTGATTGAAAAACAAAATATAGTCCACCATGTATAAGCAAAAGACAGTTAAAGGCAGTTCTATCAAAAACCTCAGATTGTCCTAAAAAAGCAAATAGGAAACTGATAAAACTCAATGAAAAAGCGAAGAATAAACAGGTGAGCATAATACACGCCACAAAAAAAAGAGAGTTCTCATCTATTTTTTTGTAATTATAGTTATGTAATTTAAACAAGACTAAATCTAGCATATAATTTAATATTTAGTATCTTTTATTCCGTCAAATATAATCAAAACAACAACGGCTCAAAACCAAAAACAACTTGCCAAGTCAAAGCAAGCGCAGCATAAAACCAATTAGAAACACGACACAAAAAAAACGCAACTTCTTTCTATTCGGTTTAAAACCAATCATTTCAAATAGATAAGACCAGTGCACATCTTTCGAGCCACTGGTCGATCTGGTCGGTAAAGGGGCACCACATTCGGTCAAACCGAACCGTCAGCATTGGTAGTTGGCATCCCAAAAAGCTACAATAATTATGGTTGTCCAAAT
>CAZMEH010000173.1:0-2127 GCA_964564885.1 uncultured Saprospiraceae bacterium
TCATTAATTAAAACTATGAAAAATAATTCTTAATTTGTAATTTTTAATTAAGCTAGTCTACCTTTTCTTCCTCAATAGTTACCGAAAGTCCTCTATCTATCAAACCATCTTTCAATGGCTTCAACTGAGATTTTGGTCCAGTTTTGACGGTTGCCTTTCCTTTGAAGTGAACAATAACAGACAATTGTTCCGCTTGTGCTTCATTATGACCACAGACATCAACCAACGATTTGATAACCCAATCAAACGTATTAAAATCATCATTATGAACAATGAGTCTAGCCCGAAGTCCCGATTCAATATCATCTAATACGAGTACGTCTTCTTCTGCATCTGTGTCTGTCTGAAAATGAAACATAGCTAAAATTAATTTATCACAAATTTACCACAATCAGACTTCATAGGTTTCGAAGACCTATGAAGTCTAGCTTTTTTACGATTAGCAATCGTAAATGTTACTTATATAAAATACTAATTTAAGCCGCTTAAAGTTTCCTTAACAGCAGAAAAATTAGGTAAGTCGCCTGGACTAGCCAAAACTTCTGCATACTTAATAACGCCTTCTGCGTCAATTACGAATGCGGAACGTTTAGAAACACCTTTCATTCCACCAAATGGAAATACTTCGTATAATGAACCGTAAGCAGTAGAAGCATCTTTATTAAAATCAGATAATAAAGGGAAATTTAAGTTTTGCTCACCTTTGAATTTCTCCAATGTAAAAGCAGAATCAACAGAAATACCAACAACTTTAGTATTCAATCCGCTGTAAGTCGCAAGATCATCACGCATTGTACAAAGTTCAGTCGTACAAACGCCTGTGAAAGCTAATGGGAAAAATAATAAAACTACGTTTGAGCCTTTATAATCGCTTAATGATACAGGTTTCTTTTCTGTATTGATTAAAGTAAAATCAGGTGCTTTGTCACCAACTTGAATTGCCATGAATAAGTATTTTTAAATTGATAGAATGTTTTCAAATACTAAACCCACCATGTGAGATTTTGTTCGATCCTCAAAAATAATCTTTTCTGATTCAAATCTTATTCTTTTCTTTGAATTTTGAAATGATAAACCGAACTTCTTTAAAAATTCATCAATTACGTTTATGAAAACTATTCAGAAAGCCTACTTTCAACTACATATTGCCATTTTCTTATATGGTTTTACTGCCATTCTGGGCAAATTGATTACGCTTTCCGAACTATCGCTGGTTTGGTGGCGCATGCTATTGACAACTATTAGCTTTCTATTTTTTCCTAAAATATTAGAATCATTCAAAGCGATTCCTGTCAAAATTCGTTGGCAACTATTTGGAGTTGGAGTTATTATCGCTTTGCATTGGGTTTGTTTTTTTGGTGCAATTAAGTATTCCAATGTCTCCATCTGCCTAGTTTGCATGGCAACGGGCGCATTTTTTACAGCGATTATTGAACCGCTCGTTTTTAAGGAAAAGATAAAAAAATATGAACTTTTCTTAGGTATAATGATAATACCAGGTATGTATCTCGTCGTACAATCGACTAGCTGGAATATGATGACAGGAATCATTTTAGCAATAATTGCCGCTATTTTAGCGGTTTTCTTTACCATTTTAAACAAAAGAATAGTAGATCAAATAGAGGATACTAGTGTAATTACTTTCATAGAATTGGGAAGCGGATGGTTATTTTTAACGGTTCTATTACCTTTTTATCTGTATTATTTTGAAACGTCGATCCAGCCAACTTGGTTAGATTTAGGCTATTTACTGGTTCTTGCTTTGCTGTGTACAACTTTTGCTTTTATTCTAAATTTGAATGCGCTCAAACATATTTCGGCTTTTAATGCAAATTTAGCTATCAATCTTGAACCTGTTTATGGAATTGCGCTAGCTTGGTTCATTTTTGAAGAAAACAAAGAGGTTGGTCCGTTTTTCTATATCGGTGTACTAATTGTTTTGCTATCAGTTTTTAGTTACCCATTTTTGAAAAAGCGATTTGAATAGTCATCATTTGTTGTGTTGAAAAAAGAGAAAGGAACTATTTCAAAACCCTATCCGACTTTAAACATATATATTATAAAAAAATAATGCATTCATGAAAAAATGACAATAAGTATATCTGAAATTTAAAACATATTAAAAAA
>CAZMEH010000174.1:0-2157 GCA_964564885.1 uncultured Saprospiraceae bacterium
CTTTTCATAATTGTAATACTTAAATTTTTTATTGAAATATGGTTTAAAAGCTGTTAAAATTTTGTACTAATCTCTTTATCAAATACTTATAAAGAAACTATTCATAATTTTTCATGTACATCCTTAATTCAGCTAATCTTATAAAATAGCCTGTTTTAGAAATGTTTTTTATTTTTTTGGTAAAGCAAAGCCATTAAAAAGGAATAATAGATTAACTATTATTCCTTTCAGTTTTGCTTGTCAAAAAATATATTTATTGTATAGATTTTTATATTAATCTTCTAAATCCTCCGTATCAATAAGCTTTCCTTCGTCCCATTCTTCAAATACTTCCACTTTTTCTTCTGAAAGCATGTACAATGGAATAAAAACTCTTTTGTTTTCTGCCGTACGTAGAGAAATAGACGTGTTATCCATTCCTATAATCGTTCCTTTTGTTTCTTTTACCTTAATCACTTCACCTATTCTGAATTTAGGCTTACTATATAAGGAACTTATAAAATTAGACATGACGCCTCTTGAAGCATAACCGTATCCAATGGCAAAAGCCGCCATTATACCAGCAACGACAATTGTTAAATTATCCGTTATGAACTTCGTTTCAAAGTTAATTTGCTTCAACGCCATTAATACGACAGAGATGAAAATAAAATAAAATATAAAATTTCCTATCATACCGCCAGTACTCATTCCCATTGAACGAAGTGAAGTAACAACAATTCCTTTGACCATATTAGCAGCTATCAATCCCAATATGAGCATACCGATTGCCTTTACCAAGTCTGGTAAAAACTCAATTAAGCTGTTCACCTGCATAGTAATCAAGTCTAACGCCATCAAATCTGCTGAAAGAGCTAAGACAATCAACATGATTACATAGTAGAAAAATTTCGGTATGATAAGGCTAGGCTTTATCTTAATAGAAGATTTTTCTACTATATCAATGTCATTGATTTTGTCAGCTAATTTATCAATTTTGATAGCCGCTAAAATACGTTCGAGAATTTTAGCAATCGTTTTTGCAAAAATCCATCCGATTAATAATACTACTAATGCTCCGATGAGGCTAGGTAATATTGAGATAATTTCTCCAAATGTTTCTAATAATTTGTCTATTATAAAATCCATATGTTTCGCTCTTTAGCGCAATGATGAATAATGATGTTTCTTATCTTGATTTCGATAACTTACGTTATTTCTTTTGGTGAAATGCCTTCATTAGGTGGCAATTCTTGATTGTCTGACGCAGCATGTTGCTTACTATCCTCTTCTTTCTTTTCAAACGTATCAAGCATTTCTGTCACAACACGACTCGCTTGACCTATATACAAATCAAAAATATTACTGATAAACCTCAATACGCCTAAATTAGAATTTACCTTTTGCTTTACTCTACGCTTTAGCGATTCGGGCGGATTATACTCTTCAGCTAGTTTCTTTAAGTTGTTTTTACTCATACAATTATATTTTCTAGCTTTTTATTTTTTTATTAATCTTCTTTGAATATTTGTTTATACACTTTTTTAGACTTGTGTTTAGCTCGTTTAATTTTCATTTTAACGGCACTTTCTGTCTTACCAATAATCTGACTTATCTCTTTAATAGACAGTTCTTCTTGATACTTCATAAGTAAGACGGCTTTATCCGCTACAGGTAACTCATCTAGGACAATTTTTAATCGACTTATTTCCATTTCGACCAATTCTCTGTCATCTACTTCCTCAATAACCTCTACTCCTTCGTTTTCTTCCGAAGAAAATAGCTTTTTAGATTTCTTTGATTTTCTAATAAAATCAATACAATAATTATAAGAAATGGAATAAACCCAAGTGGAAAACTTAGATTTTCGATTGAATTTGACTAAATTAAGAAAGATTTTAAGAAAGATTTCTTGAGCGGCATCTTCTGCTAATGTTTGATCTTTCAATAAAGATATACACTTGCTATACACCTTTGTAATGTACCGATTATACAGACGGTCAAAATATTGGCTAGATTGTGTAGCTAAGTACAAATCAATTAATTCCTCGTCGGATTGAAGTTTTCTCTTATTATTTCCCAATGATTGACGTTTTAATCGTTACTACACTTTCTTGTTTAGTTGATGCAGTATATTATTTTTTTACTTTATCTAAAGATATTGAAAAAAATCATTTT
>CAZMEH010000175.1:0-2108 GCA_964564885.1 uncultured Saprospiraceae bacterium
TTGACAAGTGTACAGTCTAACCCTCCAGCTCAGACGTACAACGCAGGTGTAGAAGATACGGTTTACGTAGTCTCATTGACCGTAAATAACTTGTGTGGAATGACGACATTTACCGATAGTATTACGGTAAGAGCGCAACCTCAAGTGTTATTTGTTGCAGATGATAACTTTGGTTGTGGACCTTTAGTAGTTAATTTTGCAAATGGTTCAACAGGTGGACCGAATGCTTACTTATGGAACTTCGGCCCATTCGGAGCATCAACGGATACTATTCCACCACCCGTTTCATTTACAATTAGTGATACTTTTGCAGTAACTTATTTCGTAACATTAACCGCAACGAATGCCTGTGGAACGGATATAGACAGTTTACCAATTACCGTTATTCCAGGCTCTATCAATGCTGGAATTGGCTCTAGTGTAACAGAAGGTTGTGAACCATTGACGGTTGACTTTACAAGTGCCATTCAGCCAGGTGATAATATTCAATGGATATTTGGAGATGGAAATGGTTCTATTTTAAATGCGCCAACACATGTATTTGATACCGTTGGTACGTTTACGGTTTTACAAATTGTAACCAATCAGTGTGGTTCTGATACAGCAACGATTGATATTACAGTTCATCCGCAGCCGCCAATGAATATTTCACATGCTCCATTTGTTTGTCTGGATCAGCCAATGCAGTTCTACAATAACTCTAATCCAATTGCTGGAACGCAATGGATATTCGGTGACGGAGACACATCAACATTGACTAATCCAGCACACGTTTACACAACGCCAGGTATATACACGGTTTATGTAACGAATTACTCGATTACTCATTTGTGTCCAATAACGGACTCAACAATAGTGGAAGTGAAATCCATTCCAAATGCGAGTTTTGCAATTGATGAAACGAGTGGTTGTTCGCCTTTAACCGTGAACTTTACAAACAATTCAACAGGTCTATTTAACTCTTGGATGTTTATAAATGGTTCTGGTATAGATACTTCGTTTACGATTACTCAAAGTCCAACACATACGTTTATAGAACACGGACAGCATTATGTTGTATTAAGAACTTCTGACCAGTTTGGATGTTTTGAAGACACGACTATTACAGGAATTGTCGTTTATCCAGATCCTGTAGCAGACTTTACGCCTTCTGTTGACCAACAGTGTGGATTAGATGCAACGGTTACTTTGGAAAATAACTCAACAGATGCAGATGCATATTTCTGGGACTTCGGAAATGGTACATTCTCGAATGTAACGACTCCAACGATTAGTTATAATAACGTCGGTGACCACACGATTTTCTTGGAAGCATCAAACACCTTTGGCTGTAAAGATACCTTGATTGACCAAATCACGGTTTATCCTGCACCAAACGCAGACTTTGACATACAGCCGCAAATAGGTTGTGAACCATTAACAGTTCAATTTATACAATTAGCCACAAATACAAATGGTTATTTCTGGGAGTTTGGTAATGGTGAAACTTCTACAGAAGCAAATCCAATTTATACTTACGGTGCGGGTGCTTACAATGTAACATTCGTAGCTTCTATCGACGATGTTTGTTTTGATACTATTGTAATAACAGATGCTGTATTTGCACAAGGTTCTCCACTTGTAGACTTTGAAATCTTACAATCTGACCCAGATAATCCAACAGGTGTTATTGACTTTATTAATAATACGATTGGTGCAACTGAATATCAATGGGAATTCGGTGACGGAACATTCAGCAGTCAAGAAAGTCCATCTAAAGAATATTTAGAAAACGGTCAACGTATCGTTCGTTTGATTGCTTGGAATGATGAAGGCTGTTCTGATACATTAACAAAAATCGTTGAGCCAATAGGATTCAAAGGATTATTTGTACCAAATGCATTTTCGCCAAATGCAGGAATTGGAGATGTTAGATTATTCAAACCGATTGGTGTGAGTATTGCAACGTACAAAGCACAAGTATTCTCTCAATGGGGCGAATTGCTTTGGCAAAGTGAAGCATTAGATGATGCAGGACGACCAACTGAAGGTTGGGATGGTATGTACAAAGGCTCAGCAATGCCGCAAGGTGCGTATGTTTGGAAAGTGGAAGCGGTCTACGTAGATGG
>CAZMEH010000176.1:0-6621 GCA_964564885.1 uncultured Saprospiraceae bacterium
AGCCAATTAGCACATAGAAAAAGTATAAAATACTTTCAGAATACAGTTTTGCATCTAAAAACAAGAGAATACTGAGAACGGAAGAAACTATTCCGAAACTCCAACACCAAATGTTTTCCTTAATCATCAAAAACAAATAAGTCAAACTCAACATCACCGAAACAACCTCAATATATAAAGCCGTAGAAGCATCCATATTCTATGTTTTTTTAAATGAAATACAAATATCAAGGATTTTAATTAAAATTCGAGAATATATAGATTAAATTATTGAGGTTGACTTACAAAATATTATGTTGTTACTATTAAGAATACTACCTGAACTCAAACTTGATTTAGATTGAAATAGTATTTAACTTTATGCGTCTAGCCTAGAGTATTCATTGACAATTATCCAACTTGTCCCGAAATATCGGGATTGTCAATTGTCCATTTTTATAACTACTTTTAGTATTCAAACCAACTAAAATCAACAGAATTATGGATAATAAAACCAAAATAACGCTCTCGTTATACATCAATTATTTTGTCTTTGCGATACTCTTGAATAGTGTCGGGATTGTGATTCTGAAATCACAAAACGTCTATGGCGTTGACGAACTTCAAGCCAGTACATTAGAAGCATTCAAAGATTTACCAATCGCAATAGTCTCCTTTTTAGTCGCTTCATTTTTACCACGAATTGGCTATAAAAAAGCGATGCTTGCCGCAATGGCATTCGTTACATTTGCCTGTATTGCGATGTATTACGGTAATTCCTTCTCCTCCGCACAATTGCTTTTTGCAACAGTTGGTGTTTCATTTGCATTAATAAAAGTGTCTGTTTATTCCGTAATTGGTTTAGTTACTGATGGAATAAAAGAGCATAGTAGCCTGATGAGTCGCATTGAAGGCGTATTTATGTTTGGAATTGCCTTAGCTTATTTCTTGTTTCCTGTCTTTAATAATGAAAGTGACCCGAATAGCTGGTTGAATGTCTATTGGTTATTAGCGGCACTTTCCACGTTGTCTTTTGCCTTTTTGTATTTTGTCAAATTTGACGAAGGCGAAGAAGTCGCAGGCGCAAGTATTAGCGACGATTTTACACAAATGTTTAAATTATTAGCTAGAATCTTGGTTATTGTTTTTGTGATAAGCGCATTTTTATTTGTGATGGTCGAACAAGGAATTATGACTTGGTTACCAACATTTAACAATACAGTATTGAACTTACCTGAGAATGTCAGTATTATGATGGCGAGTATTTTAGCCATTTCACTAGGTGTAGGTAGAATAGTGGCAGGAATTTTAGCACAAAAATATTCTTGGTTTTGGATTTTGATAAGTTGTATTGTTGCCGCTGCGGGTATTTTGGTATTTGTATTACCAAATGCTATTTCAGCAGAAGTCGGAACAATCAATAGCTTATCAGATATTCCATTAATTGGCTTTATATTTCCAATTATTGGTTTGTTTTTAGGGCCAATTTATCCATTAATAAACTCTGCTGTTTTAAGTTCTTTACCAAAACGTTTGCACAGTCCGATGACTGGTTTAATCGTGATTTTCTCCGCCTTAGGTGGAACACTTGGTTCTCGTGCAATCGGTTATTTATTTAAAACAGTCGGCGCAGGTTCTGCATTTTATTATATGTTGATTCCAATAGGTTTCTTATTTGCTGCGCTCTTCTTTTTGAAAAATTTGACAGATAAGGAATTAGCAAAATAGTATTAATGGGCATCCTGCCCGTTCGCACTACTGCTTGTCGATAATAATTGTGCAAAACGGGCTACCGATAAAATCGGGATGTAAACACAGGATGCCCATTAATACTTAACAAATGAACTATTTACCTCCAGACCAAATCTTTGGCGAGCTTTTTATCGCTATGAATATAAGCGGACTTTGGGCAGATGACAAGGCAATCGCCGATGCTGTTCCTAAAGCTGCGCCCGATGTAATTTTAAAAGCGTACGAAATTGAAAAATGCAATACTGATTTTGATTTAAAATCCTTTGCAAATCAATATTTTGAATTCACACAAGCTGGTGTTTCTGGCTTTGAAAGTGATACGACAAAATCACCAGAAGCACATATCGAAACGCTTTGGGATGTGCTGAAACGAGAAGCCGACGAACCACAAGAAGGTAGTTCGCTTATTCCGTTACAGCATCCGTACATTGTGCCTGGCGGACGTTTTAATGAAATTTATTATTGGGATAGTTATTTCACGATGCTGGGTTTGGAAGTCAGTCAACGTTGGGATATTATCACTGGAATGATTGATAATTTCTCTTATCTGATTGATACTTTTGGCTTTATTCCAAACGGAAACCGAACGTATTTCCTCAGTCGTTCACAACCGCCATTTTATGCCATGATGATTGAATTGTTGGCAAATACAAAAGGTGATGCGATTTATAAAAAGTACTTACCCTTTTTAGAAAAAGAATACGCTTTTTGGATGCGAGGAATGAGTGAATTGTCTGATTTGCAATTGACAAGCCGCAAAGTCGTTCGTTTGTCAGAAGACGAGCAACTCAATCGCTATTGGGACAATTCCGATGAGCCGAGACAAGAAATGTACGCAACTGACCTCAAAGAAGGTGCGGAATCTCATCGAGGTAAAAAGGAACTTTTTCGAGATTTGCGTTGTGCTTGCGAATCGGGTTGGGATTTTAGTAGCCGTTGGTTGAGAGACAAAGATGATTTAGGAACGATTCACACGTCGGAAATTATTCCTGTTGATTTGAATTGTTTATTGTATCAATTGGAAATGACGCTCGCTAAAGCGTGTCTCGCTGATGGAAAAACGAAAAAAGCGGAATATTTTCAACATAAATCTTTGCAACGAAAAAAATTAACACAAAAATATCATTGGAGCGAAGCGCATGGTTTTTTTATGGATTATGATTTTGTAAAAAAAGAACATAAAAACGTTTTATCACTTGGAGGAATGTATCCTTTGTTTTTTAATATGGCTACTCCAGAGCAAGCGGAGAAATGCGCTGAAATTATTAAAACACAGTTCTTGAAAGCAGGAGGCGTTATTTCTACTACAAATACAACGGCTCAACAATGGGATGCGCCAAATGGTTGGGCACCTTTGCAATGGATAACCATTCAAGGTTTACGCAATTATGGTTTCAATGACTTAGCCGATGAAGTCAAAAAACGTTGGGTTACCTTGAATACGAAGATTTATAAATCGACTGGAAAAATGCTTGAAAAGTATAATGTTGTCGATATTGAACTAGAAACAGGTGGCGGAGAATATCCTGTTCAAGACGGATTTGGTTGGACAAATGGTGTTTTGTTGCGATTGTTGTCGGAGTAGCTTACTTTTGCATTTTTTATTTAATGGCAAAGGTATCGGATACCTTTGAAAGAAGGAAACGCTAAACACGGAAAATGAAATTGCTCGAACAAGTAATGAGTATTGATACGATATTTTTTGAATTCTTAGGTTATTCAATGAGTTATATAGAATTCATTGGAACGTTGCTAGGATTGGCTTCGGTTTGGTTAGCTACTAAAGCGAATATTCTTACATGGCATACAGGATTATTGAACGCAATTGCATTTTTTGCTATTTTCTATCAAATCCAATTGTATGCAGACATGCTTTTGCAAGTCTTTTTCTTTAGTGCAGGGATTTATGGCTGGATTACTTGGCAGAATAAAGAAAAAATGAACGCTGAGAAAATCACCGTTTTAGAGACAAACCATTTGTTAGCTTGGCTTTTTGCTATTGGATTTATGATTTTTGCTATTGGACGTTTCAATGCAAGTATTCATAATTTCTTCCCAGTTGTATTTAAAGAACCTGCGTCTTATCCTTATTGGGATGCTTTCACGACGGCATTTAGTATTGCCGCAATGGTTTTGATGGCGCAACGAAAAATTGAAAGCTGGATCTTCTGGATTTTAGTTGATGTTGTTGCGATTGTTTTATATTACTTAAAGGGCGTGAAATTTATTTCATTAGAATTTGCGATATTTTTAGTTTTATCCATTATTGGTTTTAGAGAATGGCATAAATATTATAAAAATAATACTACGTTAGGAGCTATTTAAATTTGAATAACGAAGTTTAAAGGGTGAAAATAAAAGAGAAAATAAAACCTCTTTTTATCTTGGCTTACTTCTCTGTTCTTTTTATAAAAGAATAAACAAAAAGCCTTAATTTTGCATTCTATTTATAGAGGTTTTTAAATGGACTTGTTACCCTTTAAAAAATGTTCTTACGAAATTTAGATTTTTTAGTGGTTTTCTTGAAAAAATCAGTGTATAGCCTAGTTCTAGACTGATTTCTATAAAGAAAATAGCGAAAAAAGATGTTTTCAGGAGGATATTTTTTAAAGGATAACAAGTCTAATAACTTCATATACAAATACTATTCGATTAAAGAAGAAGAGATGATTGAAACAGATATAATAATAGTAGGTGCTGGGCCTTGTGGATTATTTACGGTTTTTGAAGCAGGTTTGCTCAAGTTGAGGTGTCATTTAATTGATGCTTTGCCACAAGTTGGCGGACAGCTTTCAGAGATTTATCCAAAGAAACCAATTTACGATATTCCAGGCTTTCCAGATATTCTTGCAGGTGACTTGGTGGACAACTTGATGAAACAGATTGAACCATTCAAACCAACTTTTACACTTGGCGACCGTGCCGAGACTTTGGAAAAGATGGAAGATGGGCGTTTCAAAGTAACGAGTTACAGAGGCGTCGTTCATATTGCACCAACAGTAATTATCGCTGGTGGATTAGGAAGTTTTGAGCCACGAAAACCACCTATTTCCAATATTGCAGACTTTGAGGACAAAGGCGTAGAATATATGATTCGTGAGCCAGAATTGTACAGAAATAAATCTGTTGTGATTGCTGGTGGCGGAGATTCTGCCTTGGATTGGACGGTTTTCTTAGCTGATATTGCTAAAGAATTGACTTTAGTTCACCGTAGAGCAAGTTTCAGAGGTGCGTTAGATTCTGTTGAAAAAGTAATGGAATTAGCGTCAAGCGGTAAAGTTAACCTAGTGACAGAAGGGCAAGTCATTGGTCTTAATGGAAACGGAAAATTAAATGAAGTCGTTATCAAACACAAAAAAGATGGCGAAATCAAGAAGTCAACCGACCATTTTGTGCCATTGTTTGGCTTAACGCCAAAGATTGGACCTATTGGAAACTGGGGCTTAGAGATTAGAAAAAATGCTATTATTGTTGATAATACATTAGATTATAGTACAAATATTCCTGGCGTTTTTGCGATTGGTGATGTAAATACATATCCTGGAAAATTGAAACTGATACTTTGTGGTTTCCATGAAGCGACTTTAGCGGTTCAATCAGCTTTCAAAATTATTTACCCAGATAAAAGACTATCATTCAAATACACTACAGTAAATGGTGTGAATGCCTTTTAAAAATTACGAATTACGAATTGTGAGTGGTGAATTAGAAAAAATTTATCACTCATAATTCGCAACTCAACAGCTAGAAAATGTCAGATATAAAAGTAACGGTCATTGACCGAGAAGGTGTAACACACGAATTAGATGCTCCTACGGACATGGAAATGAATATGATGGAGTTGTGCAAAGCTTATGAATTGCCAGTAGAAGGTACTTGTGGCGGAATGGCTTTGTGTGCAAGTTGCCATATGTATGTGGAGTCTGATCACGAATTACGGGAAGCATCCGATGATGAAGAAGACATGCTAGACCAAGCATTTTTTGTAGAAGATAATAGCCGATTAGGTTGTCAAATTAGGTTGAAAGAAGCTATCGATGGATTGAAAGTGAGATTAGCTCCAGTAGGAGAGTAGTGTTTTTTAATAGCTGTGGCGATAACTCACTATAGAATATTCAATTGCTGATATTTCGTTTTGAAAATTAATTGAATATTATTTCTTTCTCCATTTTAGAAATTTTTGGATATTTTCTTGATTTTTTAATTTCTCTAAAGAGTTATAATCTCGTGCCATTTCCTTTTCTGGAACTTGCCGATGAATTTCTCGATGGCAAGGTTTGCACAAATCCACCGTTGTGTGCATTTGCTCCTTTGTATAGTTTTTCTTGAACCATTTATTTCGATGAACTGTTCTCGGAATTAAATGATGTTTTGTTGTCCTTTCCACTTCTCGCTCGCAGAGTTCACAGGTTTTCATGAGTTGCTTTTTATTTAAATTTTAATATTGTTATCAACTTATTCAATGAAAATTTAGTTCAGAATTAATATTTTTAGGTATTGATTTGCTCATTAATTAGTCTTAAATTTGAAAGGAGTATTATTAGGTTATCTAAAATCGTAAATCCATTTAATGACACTACAATTAGATAGAAGATTATTAACAGTAAATGACTATCACAAAATGATAGACGCTGGCATTTTTACAAAAAATGACCATGTAGAATTACTAAATGGAGAAATAATAAAAATGAGCCCAGTTAAAAGTTCGCATTCTGGAAAAGTAAATCGAATTCAAACATTGTTGAGTTATTTACTATTTCAAAAAGCTATAATATCAGTTCAAAATCCAATTTCAATAAAGCCTTTATCTGAACCTGAACCAGATATTTGTATTTTAAAATTGAGAGAAGATTATTACGAAAATAATCACCCTAAAGGAGAAGATGTTAT
>CAZMEH010000177.1:0-2178 GCA_964564885.1 uncultured Saprospiraceae bacterium
ACGGAATTATTTTTTAAGTTTCTTAAACGGAAAATAGCCCTGTCTAAAAGTGATGACTATTTGAGGACACCTACTTAAAAGGTTGTTTACATAAATAAAAGTCAAACGCTATCAAAACGTTTGACTTTTATTACTAAAATGTGAAACTATAAAAAGTAAGAGACATTATCAACTTATCATTTTTAATTACCTTCTTCTTCAACGACTATAATTTCTTTAGCATAATGTTTAGAAGCTAAATAGAATAATATCATTGTAAGAGCTGATGTTACATAAGAAACCATAAAAGCGTACCTTAATGACTCCGCTCCATAGGTTGGCTCAAGATAATCACTCAAAAGACCAATGGTCAAAGGTCCTAAACCAAGACCTATAATATTAAGAACTAGAAACAACACTGCAGAAGTTACTGCTCGCATTTTAGCGGAAACTAAACTATGACTGACTGCAATTGAAGGGCCTAAGTAAAGTGCCGTCATAATATTTGAAATCAAAATTGCACCAATAACTAGGTTTACATTTCCACTAAAGTAGAAAATGGTAGCAGGAATAAGATTTAATCCAGCACCAAAAACACCAATCCAAAGATACCATCGAATATCTTTTTCACGCATTTTGTCTGCAATGTAGCCACCCATGAAAGTACCAAAACCACCACCTAGACCAGCACATATTGCAAGTACAATACTGACTTGAGTTAAGTCCATTCCATGAATCCTCATCAAAAAAGCTGGTGTAAAGTTACCTACACCGTAGTTGATAAAGGTTTGCGTACCTGTAGCTAATGCAGTAAAAAGAAATGTTTTCTTAGAAAAAAGAACCTTCAACACATCAACAAATGATGATTGATTCATGTCTTTTACCTGATCGGTCAGACCTCTAGGCGGTTCTTTTACGGTATAATAAACAAGAATCGCATAAAGAATCCCAGGAATACCTAAAGCAAATAAAGCGATTCTCCATCCGTAAATTTTTCCAATAATTCCACCGACTAAAAACCCTAAAAACACACCAATATAAACACCCATTGAGTAAATAGAAAGCGCAGTTGCACGTTTTTTTGGTGGATAATAATCGGAAATAATAGCATGTGCAGGCGGACTACCACCCGCTTCACCAACGCCAACTCCAACTCTTGCAAGTAGTAATTGTGTGAAATTCTGAGCCAAACCAGAAAGCGCAGTCATCGCACTCCAAACGGTTAAAGCTACAGCGACAATATTTTTTCGATTAGCTCTGTCAGCATATCGAGCAATAGGAATACCGAGAATAACATAAAAGAAAGCAAAAGCAAGACCTGTTAATAATCCAATTTGCCCATCGGAAAGTCCTAAATCTGCTTTGATTGGTTCGGAAAGAATGACTAAAATTTGTCGGTCAATAAAGTTGAAAGCATAAACACCTGTAAGTACGAAGAGTACATACCGTCGGTATTTTGCTGTAGGCTTAAAGTCTACATTTGATGAATCTGCCATATTTTGATTTTATTTGGTTAGTTTCATCAAATATAGAAAATAAAAAAGCTACCTCAAATTTTACATTTGAGGTAGCTTCCTTTTTTCAATAAAAAGATAAATATTTTGCTAATTGTTCTTCTATTGTCTAATAATTTTGAAATATATGAGGTATAAGAAATAAATATTTAGTTTGGTGATTTAATAAGGCATGATTTCATTCCCATCTATTCGATAGAATTTTGCCCTGGCTTCACCACCAATATAGTCAAAAGTTATTTTATGAAAGTCGTCGCCATCATCTTCGTCCATTAGGCGATAAGCTGGTGTACCGTCCATTTTGAAAAAAGTTTTTTCTGCAACTCTACCCTCATTATCGTATTTGTATCGTAAAACAGGTGCAATAAAATCAAGTGGAATATTTTCTTCATCAAAACGGCTTTCTTCGACTATTTGGTTGGTGTTATTATACTTATATGTTCTGATAGCAGAACCTGTAGAAGAAGTAAGTCGACGTTCTGTATCTAGGAAGCTAACTTTACTAACTCTATTTTTATCATCGTATCCAAATTGTATAACCGCTGGGCCAATAAAGTTAATCTGAAACAGTTCTTTGAGCTCGTCGTAATAGTTAATTTCTATTCGATTGCCCTTGTCGTCATATTTATATTCATAAATAGCAATTCCGTAATCATCATAGTATAATTCGCCAGCATGACTATAA
>CAZMEH010000178.1:0-2957 GCA_964564885.1 uncultured Saprospiraceae bacterium
TCGGACGCCTCAAAGGCGTCCGACTCTTAGTTTTTTAATATTATAATTCTTGCGCATGAATAGCCGCAATACCTACCATATCAACAATCTGACGAACACTAGAACCCAGTTGAAGAATATGAATTGGTTTTTTCATTCCCAATAAAACAGGGCCGATTACATCCATTTCACCAGCTGTATTTAGCAAATTGTACGTAATATTCGCAGAAGATAAATTCGGGAATATTAAAACGTTTGCTTGATGTCCAGCCAATTTAGAGAACGGATATTGTTCCTTTAATTCTGCTTTATTAATGGCTAAATGTGCTTGCATTTCACCATCAACAATTAAATCTGGATAGCGGTTATGTAAAATCTTAGTTGCATTTCGCATCAAAACAGCCGATTCTCCATTTGGAACAGAGCCAAAGTTAGAATAAGTTACCATCGCAATTTTAGGTTCGATATTAAAACTACGAACTTGTTCTGCTACTAATTTCGCAATTCCTGCAATATCTTCCGCATCCAAATGATGATTAATCGTCGTGTCAGCTAAGAACAAAGGACCCGATTTTGTCATAATAATATGCATACTCGCTACTTTGCGAACATCATCTTTTCTACCTACGATTTGTAACGCTGGACGAACGGTATCAGGATATTTATTTGTTAAACCGCCAATTAACGCATCAGCGTCACCTCGGTCAACCATTATTGTACCGTAGTAAGTTCTAGCACGCAATAAGTCGCTTGCTTCTTTTCTAGAAAGCCCTTTACGTTTACGTTTTTCATAAAGATGATTAGCGTATTCTGCCATCTTCACTTCTTCCGCTGCGTTTTTAGGACGTTTTGGATTAATGATTTCAACGCCTGATAAATTAAGGTTTTGTTCTGCGATCATTTTAGTAATCACTACCTCATTACCAAGAAGAATAGGTTGTGCAATCTTTTCTTCTAAAACAACACTAGCCGCTTTCAATACAGAAATATCTTCCGCATCTGCAAAAACTACTCGTTTAATATCTTGTCTCGCTCTAGTTTCAATGGCTTTTGATAAGGTATTATCATTACCCAAACGCTGGTCTAATTCCAATTTGTATGCATCCCAATCTTGAATAGGATAAGAAGCAACACCAGAATCCATAGCCGCTTTTGCAACCGCAGGCGCAACCGTACTAATCAATCTTGGATCAACAGGTTTTGGAATAATATAATCTTTACCAAATTTTAGATTAGCATTATTATAAGCCATATTCACCATATCGGGAACAGGTTTTTTTGCCAATTCAGCCAATGAGTAAACGGCAGCTAATTTCATCGCTTCGTTAATCTCACTTGCTCGAACATCTAACGCACCTCTGAATATAAATGGAAAACCAAGTACATTATTGACCTGATTAGGATAATCAGAACGACCTGTTGCCATAATACAATCTGGTCGAGCAGCTTTCGCTACATCATAGCCAATTTCTGGTGTTGGATTTGCCATTGCAAAAATCACAGGATTTGGAGCCATGCGTTGAATCATCTCCGCATTCAAGATATTTCCTCTTGACAAACCAACAAATACATCTGCACCATCCAAAATATCCGCCAAAGACGTTTCCATTGGAACGGTATTATTGATGAATTCAGGTTTCTTGCCGTTCAAGTTTGTTCTATCTCCATGTATCAAACCTTTACTGTCGAACATGAAAATATTCTCTTTCTTAGCACCCAACGAAACGTAAATTCGAGTACAAGAAATAGCAGAAGCACCCGCACCATTCACCACAATCTTAGCCGTTGATATACTTTTTTCAACGATTTCAAGCGCATTCAAAAGAGCCGCACCACTAATGATAGCCGTTCCGTGTTGGTCATCGTGCATCACAGGAATATTCAATTCCTCTTTCAATCGTTCCTCAATGACAAAACAATCTGGCGCAGAAATATCTTCCAAATTGACACCACCAAAAGTCGGTTCTAGTATCTTAACTGTTCTAATGAACTCGTCAACATCTTTTGTATTCAATTCTAAATCGAAACAATCAATATCAGCGTATATTTTAAATAATAAGCCTTTTCCTTCCATGACGGGCTTGCTCGCTTCTGGACCAATATCGCCCAAACCTAGCACTGCCGTTCCGTTACTAATCACTGCAACAAGGTTTCCTTTTGCAGTATATTTGTAAACATCTTCCACATTTTTGTGGATTTCCAAACACGGAACAGCTACTCCTGGTGAATAAGCTAACGATAAATCTCTTTGATTTGCCGTTGCCGTGGTAGGAACAACTTCTATTTTTCCTGGTCTACCATCTGAATGATAGGCTAAGGCATCTTTGTCGAATGATTTTTTATCCATAATTGCAATTATTTTAAGGGCGTAAAGGTCGGAAATAATAGATGAAACTTGTCAATGAAATTTGTTAAGTCTCTAATCTTTTTCAATTTTATTTTGAATATGGTCAAATAACAGACTAATGTACTGATAGTTTAAAGTAGCTTAATATGATAACCATATCATATTACAGACAAATAAATATAAAGCCATTTTGAGAAAAAAACAAAAATCCCTAACTTGTGGTAAAATAGATAAATCAAACCTGCCTCATACCTCCGTAAAGTATCTGTCACATTATCAGACAATTAAAGGAAATATATTTATATAATAACCTGATAATAAACCTTGTAACCACTTAATTACAAAACACTTAGAACCTGCTTGCAGCAGGCAAGTCATAAATGCTAAAATCGTCAATTAAAATATGGCATCACTGAACAAACGACAAGGTTTACTAGGCAAACGTTTAGCTGCTCACTTGTTGCGTCGAGCGACTTATAATATTACGAAAGCTAGAATTGAGGCATTTGCGAATAAAACCGCAGAGCAGGCAGTTAATGAACTTTTTGTCATTCCTGCTTTCGTAGAACCAAAAGGACCTGTCAATTACGAAGATGGCACAACTTATTGGTTAACTGATGGTCCTTATACA
>CAZMEH010000179.1:0-3027 GCA_964564885.1 uncultured Saprospiraceae bacterium
CCTCCATTTTTCCATTCCTCCAACATTCCAATAAAGAACTTTCTATGAAAAAAATAATTTACACTTTTCTTTTTTTAAGCATTAGCCTTTCAGCAATAGCGCAAACGACAAAATTTAGCATAACGGGTTCGTTGAAAGGTGTTGATGATGCGCCGATTTCTAGTGCAACAGTTGTTTTGCTGCAAGCCAAAGATTCTATTCTGTACAAATTTTCGGTTTCTAATACTACAGGTGATTTTTTGATTAAAAAAGTCTTGCCAGGCAATTATATTCTTCAAGCTACTTACATTGGTTTCAAAACAGTTAATCAACCGCTTCAAGTTAAAAAGGATAAAAACGTTGGTACGATTCTAATGGAAGTGCAAACGGAAGATATTGGAACGGTGATGGTTGAGGCGGATCGAGTGCCTTTAGAGATCAGAAATGATACGCTAATTTATAATGCGGATGCTTACAAAGTTAGACCTGATGCGGTGGTAGAAGACTTATTGAAGCGTTTGCCAGGCGTAGAAGTCGAAAGTGATGGGACAATAAAAGCGCAAGGAGAAGAAGTCACCAAGGTTTTTGTTGATGGGAAAGAGTTTTTTGGAGACGATCCGCAAACGGCTACGAAAAATTTACCTGCCGATGCCATCGACCAAATTGAAGTTTTTGATCGACAATCGGATATGTCAGAATTTACTGGCGTAGATGACGGAACGAGAGATAAAACCATTAACGTAACTTTGAAAAAAGACCGTAAGAAAGGTTATTTCGGAACAGTTGAAGCGGGCGGAGGAACAGAAAATCGTTTTATGACGAAGGCAAATGTTAATCATTTTAATAAAAAAATACAAGCGTCTGTTCTCGGAATGTATAATAATATAAATCAACAAGGTTTCAATATTAGAGAATATGCTGGCTTCATGGGCGGTTTTCAAAACATTTCCCGTGGCGGTGGTCGAGTGAAGTCTAGTGATTTGGGTTTGCCGATTAGCAATGATTTGGGTGATGGTTTTACAACAACTGGCGCAACTGGTTTGAATTTAAATTATGAATTCAAGGAAGATAATAATCTAAATGTAAGTTATTTCTACACAGATATTAATAGAGATATTGAGCAAGTGGTGAATCGGGAAAACTTTTTCGGAAACGAAACCAGCTATTATAATCAAGATGATAAACAGCTTAGCATTTTTAGAAATCATAATGTTCGTTCTACTTATCGCAATCAATTTGACAAAAGAAATCGCTTGATTTGGAATGGTAGTTTGGGTTTTAATACTGCAAATTATAATACCAATAATGTCAGCGAAACGAATAACGCTGAAAACGTTACAATCAATACAGGAATCATTGATTATACTTCTGATAAAAACACTGTTAAATTCAATACAGATGCAACTTATGCGCACCGTTTGAAAAAATTAGGTCGCTCGGTTGGTTTGCGTGTTGCAATTAATAATACAAAAAATAGCCAAGATGCCTTGTTGAATTCGATTAATTCATTTGTACTTGGCGGAACTGGAAATACACGAATTGACAGCATTTTACAAAATCAATTGCAAGCGAGTACTAATCTAAATTACTCGGCAAATTTGACTTTCACAGAACCTTTGGGTAAACGACGTTATTTGACACTTTCTTATAAGAATCGAAATTATACCGAAAACCTAGATAAGGACTTTTTTGATATTGAAGGAACAAATCAAACGCTTAACGACTTGTTGAGCACCGAGTACGACAAGGATTATGTTTATCATAAAGGTGGAATAGGAATTCGAAAAGTAACGGACAAGTCTAATTTATCGATTCAGCTAGAAGGGCAAATGGCGGAATTGACGGGTAATTTAATTACTTTGGATACTACAATTAATATTTCTATTGCTCGCCCATTGCCGTCTTTATCGTGGCGATATACGATTGGGACAGGTCAAAGTTTGAGTTTAAATTACCGCACTTCGGTGAATGAGCCAGATATTGAAGAGCTTCAACCGATTTTGGATAATTCTGATCCGTTGAATTTATACATTGGTAATCCAAACTTAAAACCAGAATATCGACATCGTTTGAGATTGCGATATAATCGTTTTGACCAATTCACATTTACGTCCTTTTTTGCAAGTGCAACAGGAACTTATACCAAGGATAAAATTACTACAGCACGCACGATTGATACATTATTTAGGCAAATTTCAACGCCTGTCAATGTTCAAAATGATATGAGCTTGCGTGGTTTTGCTTCCTTTAGCACACCGATTCGAGCGATTGGCGCACGTATTCGATTGAATACAAATGCAACTATTCAAAGAGGTTATATTTTTATTTCTGATGTTGAAAATATTAAAAATCGCAGAACGGTTTCTGGTAGAGCTATTTTAGAAAATAGAAATAAAGAGGTTTTTGATATTTCAGGCGGTGGTCGTTGGACATTTAATAACACTACTTATTCGGTCAATACATTGCAAAACCAAACCTATTTGACACAAAATTATTTTGCGGACTTGACAGTTTATTTTGGCAAAAATTGGTACGCTGGCACTGAATTTAATTATACTATTTACGACGGCGGAACACTTGAAAACCGTCAAGAAGTACCTATTTGGCAAGCTTCTGTGACTCGTTATGTTTTTAAAAACCAACGTGGACAATTGAAATTTACTGCAATGGATATTCTGAATCGTAATGTTGGAATCAATTGGGAAAGTGATTTGAATTATATTCAAGAAAGTACCATTACTTCGCTTGGTCGTTATTTTTTGCTATCGTTTAGGTATCAAATTAGAAGTATTGGCGGTAAGGCGAAGAAGAAAAAAAATGACGAATAGAAATTTATTTACAGAATATTGTATCGTAAAACATAAAAATACTACCTCATCCCTCCCGAGTGCTCGGATTGGCGTCAAGGAGATTATAAACAACTAAAAACCAGAAGGTTAAATGAATATTTAAAATATCTATTGCCACGTGCTTTAGCTCGTGGATAAAGTAAAAGGAAAAAATCGGGCTTTAGCCCAACACAGCACAATGTTGGACTAAAGTCCTAGT
>CAZMEH010000180.1:0-2999 GCA_964564885.1 uncultured Saprospiraceae bacterium
ATGTAAATATCAAATTAAACTATAAAAATGATATTTTTGCGAAAATTTAAATGAAGTTCCTTTTTATAGAATCGGAACTTTCTAAGCTTTTAAAGTATTAAATACTCAATAGAATTAATTTGTTATTAAATAATATCCAATAACTGATAACGAATAATAAGTAAAAACTGGTCAAATGAGCATTACAGACACGTTGAAGGAACAAGTAGCAGCAGCCGTTAAGGAACTGTACAGCGCAGATTTTGAGGCATCAAAAGTAAATGTCAGTCCTACTCGCAAAGGAGTGAAGGGCGATTATACGGTGAATGTTTTTCCTTTTGCAAAAGTAGCTCGCAAAAGACCAGATATGATAGCAACTGATATTGGTGATTATTTGAAAACCAATATGAGCCAGATTGCTGACTTTGAAGCGGTTAAAGGTTTTTTAAACCTTGAAGTGAGTAACAATCTTTGGGCAACCATGCTCGATGGTTTTATGCAACAAGACAACTTTGGTATTGCACCAAAAAATGGCGAAAAAGTCATGGTCGAATATTCTTCTCCAAATACAAATAAACCGCTTCACTTAGGACACATCAGAAACAACTTACTCGGTTGGTCAACCGCTAAAATATTAGAAGCAGCAGGTTATGATGTGGTTAAGGTTCAAGTGATAAATGACAGAGGTGTACATATTTGTAAGTCAATGTGGGCTTGGGAAAACTTTGGAAACGGAGAAACACCAGAAAGCACAGGCGTAAAAGGTGACCATTTGATTGGTAAGTATTACGTGATGTTTAATAACAAATTGCAAGAAGAATTTGCGGTTTGGAAAAATACAGAAGAAGCGGAAGCTAAATTTTTGGAATGGCTAAATTCGGAAGGTGGTCAAAAAGCATCAGAAGATTTAGGTTCAGATGACATGAAGCCTCACTTTTTCAAAAGCTACAAAAACAAATACTTTAACCTGAATAGCGTCATTGGTAAGGAAGTCAAAGAAATGCTTCAAAAATGGGAAGCAAAAGACGCACAGGTTTATGAACTTTGGGAAAAGATGAACAACTGGGTTTATGCTGGTTTTGAAGAAACGTATAAAAACCTTGGTGTTCACTTTGATAAGAATTACTACGAGTCAGAAACCTATCTTTTAGGAAAAGACACGATTAATATAGGACTTGAAAAAGGTTTGTTTTATAAGCTAGAAGACGGTTCAACTTGGATTGATTTGACTGATGTCAAATTGGACAAAAAAATTGTTTTGAGAAGTGATGGAACATCTGTTTACATGACGCAAGACATGGGAACAGCGCAGAAAAGATATGAAGATTATGGCGTTAGTAAGATGATTTATGTTGTTGGAGATGAACAAGATTATCATTTTAATGTGTTGTTTGAAATCCTGAAAAGATTTGAAGAACCATATGCGGACGGCTTATATCATTTGTCTTACGGAATGGTGGAATTGCCAACAGGTAAGATGAAATCGAGAGAAGGAAAGGTCGTTGATGCAGATGATTTGATGGAAGAAGTGCAAGCGATTGCGAAGTCTGTTGCAGAAGAAAGCGGCGGTTTAGCAGGAATGGATGAAGCGTTGGTTTCGCAAATTCATAAGCAAATCGGATTAGGTGCATTGAAGTATTTCATGTTGAAAGTAAATCCGAAGAAAGGAATGGTTTTCAATCCAGCAGAATCGGTTGATTTTCACGGACAAACAGGACCTTTCGTTCAATATGCTTGCATGAGAACGAGTGCTTTAGCTAGAAAAGCAGGCGAATACGATGTAACTTTAGCGAGTACTTACACGGATGTTACGGTACAAGAACAGGAATTATTACTGACTATTCAGCAGTTTCCGAAAGTCATTCAAAAAGCTGCGCAAGGTTATAAACCATCTGAAGTAGCAAACTATATCTATAGTGTAGCGAAGTTATTCAACAGATTTTACCATGAGTGTCCAATTCTAAAATCAGACACGCCAGCGAATGCAAAGTCATTTAGAATGAATTTGAGCCAAGTTACTGGTCAAGTTTTGAAAACTGGTTTGGATTTGCTTGGAATTGAAGCACCTGAGTATATGTAATTTACAATAAAAAAATACGGTTTAATCAAACTAAGAAATTAAATTCTACACTTTGATTAGACCGTATTCTTTTTTGTGTTTCAAGGAAATAGTACCAGTACTAATCAATGTACCTTTTATTAAGTCCAAATCATCGGATGATATTTTTCCTAGGGATTCTAATCTAGAATTATCAAATTCCTCTTTAAGTTTATTTATTTGCTTGATATGCAAGGAAGAACAATCAACATAAGAATCGTGCTCTAAGTATTCTCGCCCTTCTTTTTCTAATGAAATTTGTAAAGCTTTCATCCTTTTGTTTCTGAAAACATTGAGGTTTAACTCAGAGTTTAGATAAACAGTAGCAATCGTAATCGTATCGTGAGAATTTCCGATGATAACCATTCGTTTATATTTTGGAGGATTGGTATCCTTTACAAAATACTTGATGACGCTACCTATTTCAATTTTATCATTGAATCGGGATTTTTGTAAATTTTTTGGGAAAAAGTCTCCTAACTTCATTGTACAGCAAAGGTTTGGTTTTCTATATTTTGTGAGATATATTTGAGCATATTTTCATCTGCTCCAGCTTCTTTAGCAATATCTAATATATCCATAAACTGCCCTTCGTTTTTTGTCCAAGCATATTTATGTGATTTATCAACTAATTGTTGAAATGTTAAATCTTTATTTTCAATAACAGATTCGGATAAAAACTCCATATCGGTTTCAGACAATTCTTCAAACACCTCATCATCATACTCTTCTAGTAATAAAATATGAGTTCCATGCTTAGAAAATTGACTATGCGTTTCATTTTTTGCTAAATTATAAGTTGAATGAGGAACAGGACCATATTCCATAGCTTGATATGTATCTCCTATAATTGGTCTACCAAATTCGAGTAAATGCTTTTGGTCAGCAAAGTATAATATTTTAGCTAATTTATGAAACGCAT
>CAZMEH010000181.1:0-3151 GCA_964564885.1 uncultured Saprospiraceae bacterium
GAGTTATAAATTTTAATTCTTGTCTCTGTTCTCTCTTCTCTGTTCTCTCTTCTCTGCTCTCTTTTCTAAAATGTATAGTAGTATGATTCATAAGTTTAGTCAAGACGAAGATTTAAAAGCCTATTTATTGACTACAAACAATAGAATTCTAGCGGAAGCAAGTCCTCCTGATGGTATTTGGGGCATTGGATTAGCTCAAAATGACGAACGAGCGATGCATCCGCCGCAATGGAAAGGACGCAATTTACTAGGTTTTGGATTAATGGAAGTACGAAAAGAATTAAAATAAAAATTATTTATCTTGCAATTAGAAGCCGCTTAAATCTTAAATTTAAGCGGCTTCTAAGTGATTTAAAAATTATTTCAATAAAATGATTACTTACTATGAAAACAATTTTTCAGATACTTTCAATTTGCTTTTTTGCATTGCTATTGGTGCAATGTGGCAATGAAGAAGGTGAAACAAAAGCTTCAACGACCGTTAACGATGCAACCGATGAAGCAAAATCAGTCAACCTTGCCGAAACAGAAACGTACTATGTTTTATCTTCTTCGGGTTTGAGAATGCGAGAAGATGCTTCATTGAAAAGCGCAAAACTGGACGTCGTAGGATATGGTGAAAAAATCCAAGCTGACCCGTCTGATGCTTCTAAGGAAATCACCGTAAGTGGTATCAAAGGGAAAATGGTCAAAGCGTATTATAAAAATGACCAAGGTTATATGTTTACGGGATATATGTCAAGTATTCCTGTTCCAGAAAAAGATCAAGGTGTTGCTGACTATGCTCGTCAACTGAAACGAAAAGGTTTTACGGCAAAATATGATGAAATAGAACTCGATGATGGAATGGAATTAGAAGAAATTTTGTCTATCCCTGCAAGCAGTTTAGCAGAAGCTTTCTTGATTGGTCAGCGTCTAAATATCTTTGATATAGATTTTGATTTGCCTGCTAATTCTGAACCTAAATCGCTCAAAGCGAAAGTAAATGGTCAATCGATTGATTTGAAATTGAGTAATCCGACAACGGTTGGAGCAGTAGAAGAACCTGCCGAAGGTGCACCAGACAGTGATGTTTACATCGAAGGTTATCAATTTAATTTACCTGATAATAAAGACGATAATTACTGGATGAAATTGATTGATGTAAAGTTTGATGAACGTAATAATGAACTTTCGGAAATAAGCACACAAGCAGCTTACGAAGGCGGTTTTTGGACTTGCACACTTCAACAAGAAGGCAGTTTTTATGTCTTTAGAAAAAATTCAATTGCGGATTAAATTGGCTGTACTTAAGCTTTCGGTAAGAAGTATTCCCAAAATACTTCTTACCGAAATTATCAGCTATTATTTTATAACTATAAAAACATATATTATGAAGTCCTTTATTTATGTCGTTACTTTTCTATTATTTTCAATGGTGCTTTCTGCACAAGACACAACGGCAACCAATTATAAAAATCAAATTGGATTCGATGTTTTACCAATTATTTCTGGTTTGACTGTTGATGGCGAAGACATTTTTAATAATTATGAATTTCTATATCGAAGAAAACTAAATGACAAAAATTGGCTACAAATAAACTTGGTAATTACTCCTTATGATTATACTTCAATTCAAAATTATTATGGGATTAACTTGGTAGATTCTACTAATATTGTAAATAATCTAGATTATACTACAAGTATTCAAACTCAATTTTCTTTTTTACGAACTTTTTTAAAAAGAAAACATATTGAATTAGCTTATGGCGGAATATTAGGTTTACAATACGCTAGAGCATCTGTAAATACTTATCAATATGATTTTACGAATACATGGAATCCTGCATTACCATCACCAATATTTACCAATTATGACCGACCAAATTATTTTCAATTATCATTAGGTCCATCTCTATCCATGGAAATTCCAATAACAAAACGAATTTCTATTCTTACCAATGCTAGTATTTTGTTTCAAGCAGATATAGGAAAATGGACTTATTATGATGAATATCGTAATCCTATTAACGAGTCTACCTATTCGGGTTTGGTTATAGACTATATTCCATTGAGAGATGTTGCTATAATGTACAGTTTCTAAAATTTAAACCATTCCTTAAAATTTCATTTTCATACTTTTGCATATCAAAACGTTATATAAGTAAAGAGTGGCTACAAAGCCATTCTTTATTTATTGATATTCAAAATCAAAAACTTAATGAAATATTGGAAATTGTATTTTCTCGCCATTCTATCCTTTAGCATCCTTCAATCTAGTTGCAATGATGACGAAGAAGGCTGTCTCGATATTCAAGGAACTAACTTTGATGTGACTACTGATATTGCTTGCAATAGTTGTTGCACTTATCCGACTTTATCCTTTCGCACCAATCATATCTATGATTCTATCAGCAATAATTTTGTCATAAACAGCACGTATTTAGACGCTATAGATTCGCCTTATTTAGTTTCTGCCATTCAATATTACATTTCTGATATTCAATTAGTGCGTGCCGATGGGAGCGAGGTAGGCGTTACGGATATTTTAGATTTGACCTTTTTTGATAATACAACAACTAGCATTGAAGATAATTTTTCATTAATCAAAAAATCAATTGGTTCGTACACTCCTGCCGATGTTGGCACGATTAACACAAATGGGAGTTTTGCTAAAGTTCGCTTTAATGTTGGTGTGAATAGCTCCGCAAATCATGCAGTAATTGGTTCAATGCCTGATGGACATGCGCTTTCAACACAATCAGAAAGTATGCATGTTGACATAACGGAAGGTTATATTTTCAATAAAATACAAATAGTAAAAGACACGACCACAAATGAGCTGACAACTTACGAGATTAGTGGTGATAACAATCTGGTGAATGTTGAATTGGATTATCCGATTAGCCTCGAATCTGGTTTTGACTTAGGTTTAATCGTTTATTTAGATTATAAAAAACTCTTCGACGGGATTGATTTTCAAAACGACGATGAGAACACTATTCAAACTAAAATTGTTACGAATACAGCGACTGCGTTTTCAATAGAGTAACATAAGTCACTGATTTCATGCTTAGGAACGCCAGTTATTTAACTGGCGTTCCTTAGATTAAACTAAATTATAGCATCATTAGAAACTGAGTTCTTAAACAAGTTCATAAAAAAGACTACG
>CAZMEH010000182.1:0-2432 GCA_964564885.1 uncultured Saprospiraceae bacterium
TTAGCCTGTTTTGTGTGTCAAAATATTGAAATTCAATGATTTCATCATCAATAATTTGACTTTCTAAGCGATAGGATTTGTTTGTTAGCTCTCCTTTTTCATTAATGAATAAATCACTAGGTACAGAATTTGTTGGACCATAACGTTGATTGTCTAAAAAATGTTGCGCCGAAGCACTAACAGATATTAGCATTAAGATAATAGTGTACTGTATTATGGTTATTACTTTCATTTGTAGTTAATTGCTTTCGAAAATAATGCTTTTTAAAATATTCTTATTATGGATACGTGAGAGAAGCCTTAGTTTTATTGTTCGTTTATGTCATGAGGTAAATAATCCAATTACTTAAATAATTGGTATGTTAAATATGGAGATGGTGCTTTTAGTGAAGGATTAGTAGTGTTTTTTTTACTAATATTTTTATTAGAAGTTAAATGTCTAATTGGTTATATACCAAAAATAAACCTATTTGTGATTATATCAAACATTGAACCTTGTTTTAAATTAATTTACTTTTTATTAAAGTTGCCTAAGCGTTTGTTTGTAAAAATATAGATAGATGTAATATGCTGGTTATCAGTTGTTTTAGGGTAGGTAAGTGTAGTTTTTGAGTGAATTTATTACTTTGGTACACTATTTAATTTAAGAAAAAATAAATATAAATACTTCTTTTGTGACATGATTTTTTAAACAGATTCAAACTTTAGAACAGTATAAATAAAAAATGCAGCATAGATATAATCTATACTGCATTTGAAAAGAAGTTCATTATCTGAAATAGAATAATCTATTCTGTAATAACTAATTTTTTATTAATAACACCATTTGCTGATTGAACTGATATAATATAAATTCCAGCAGATAATCCAGTTGTACTAATCGGGTGAACTGTATTTCCAGCAGAAACTTCTCTTTGTTCGCTTAAAATTAATCTACCGCTTACGTCGTAGATACTGATACCAGCTTCAAAAGCTTTATCTGATTTTATAACCAAATTAGCAGGTTGACCGCTATGAACAGGATTTGGCATCAAATCGACTTTCTCTACACTTGTAATAGTATTAGTGTTTGAGGTGAAACCATTTGAAGTAAAAGTTTTCTTAGGTGTAGGACTTGCACAAAAATAGCCTTCGTTGAAAGGAAGAACTCTCCAGTGATAGGTTTGATTTGGATCAAGGTTAGTTGATGTGTAAGTAGTTCCATTTGCAACTACAGCCATATCAACCATTAATATACCATCAGGAAAATTTGCTAAACGATTGATTTCGATAGCGTAGTGAGTCGCATTAGGAACAGATGCCCATTCAAATGTAGTCGCATCGTATCCATCAAACGAGTTTCCAATAGGAGAAATAAGCGTAGGTACACCCGTAACAGGAGCTGTATTAGGCGTTGTTCCTATCAAGTTAGTACGTAGATTCGTTAAATGGAAAGTCATAGCCGCTATTTGGTCGTCAGAGAATTGTCTGCCAGAACATTGAAAAGCATATGACATGATATTCGCACCATCAGCAAATCCAGTAGCACTATCAGCATCCATTTGTACACAACCGTTGTTTAAACTACTACTTCCTGAACAATTCCATGCATCCCAAATATAATCAGGATCTGTATCACACATTCTATCACCAGAAGTAGCACAATTAGTCCCACTGTACCTTTCTGCCCAAGCAGGTGCTTTGCTTCCGCAAGCGTAATTGGTTTGACCCTCCCAACCGAAGAATGTATGTGGCAGCGAAAAATGATGACCAAATTCGTGAGCGAAAGTTTCTCCGCTTCCTCCTGAACCTTTTTTTATAAAAACAGCACTTTGATTAGCAACTGGAGCGCCGTTATTATGAAAAACAGAGCCATGTGCAAAGCCACCAATACCATTATCATCTCTAATTTTAGTTACTTGGTAAACATTTACTGCATCCGTTTCATTGTTGATAGGTACCATCAATGATAACTGAGTAGGTGTAGAGCTACCTGAGCTAGTTCCTGTATTAAAAGCATTATTTTTCACACTCATATCTATCTCGTGATTTAGATAGAACTGAATATCTGTAGCTAACATGTCTTGATTAAGTACGCACAAGTCGCTCATTGCTTTTGATAAGCCAATCTGCCCAGAACCATCTGAGTTTGAAACTAAGTGATAGGCAAGAGGAACATGAATGGTAGCACGAGCGCTAGCTGCCATCTCTTCTTTTCCTCCTCTGTGATAATAATATTCTACAAATTCTTCAAGAGATTTTAATTGCTCATCAGAATATTCTGTTCCACACCAAGGTGTATGCTGATGAACAGTCTGTTCATTTGGAGTATTGGTATCCTCTTGAGCAACTGAGAAAAAAGGAGTTGCCGCAAATAAGAATACTACTAGTGTTCTATAAAAGTAATTCATATAATATTATTTAATGATTGTGTTTAAATTATTGATAATTGA
>CAZMEH010000183.1:0-2120 GCA_964564885.1 uncultured Saprospiraceae bacterium
TCCTTTTAAACTTCAGGAACAAGTAAAAGATAAATTACAATAGTTTACAGATTCCTAAACACAAATTAACCTTATGTTTAAAAAAATAATTCTGCTGGTTGCATTAATGGCAACTATCACAGCAACCGTTCAAGCTCAAAAAGGAATTGACTACAAGACTTATTCTATTCAAATTTCATCTTTTTCTAAAGTATTAGATGATGATGAATTCCAGTACATGTTAACTAAATATAACAACCTAACGGACTTGGGTTATGTTTATGAAACGAGTTATTTGAGTAAGAATAACATGGTTCCTTCTAAGTTCTATATCGGTAGTTATGTTGGTTTACACACCGCAAAAGCCATTCTTGCCAAAGTAAAAAAACGTGGTTATAAAGATGCTTTTGTCGTTGCTGAATATAAAGCTAAAAATCCTTCTATCACAGGGTTCCATAAAGTGGTTCAATTAGGTTCTTACAAAAAACTTTATATGAACCAATTCAAAAAACTAGCTGATGGCGTCGGTCAAGGCTATGTTTTAGTCACGCTTGCGGACAATGGTAGTTATAAGGTACTCTTGGCAAGTTTCGATGATGATGACTTGACAGATGAATTGACAGATGCAAAAGGGTTTAAATTACAGACTTGGAAAAGAGATATTCGAGATATTTATAAATTGAAAAATCCAGTTCCTGTTAAAAAGAAGCCAACACTTAGAACGCCACCTGTAAAAGGAAAAGTCAGTGCTGCGCCAGGAAATAAGAATTAAATAGATTTGAAAGAATAAAGGGTTCTTTGAAAATTATTGTGGAAGTTTCAAGAAACGGCAAACGGTACACGGTTAACGGCGCACGGCAAGGCGTTTTACTATTAATTTTCTTTGAAAATTACTTTTCCACAATAATTTTCAAAGAACCGAATAAAGACGACTAAGACAATTTTTAATCAAAAAAGCTCTAATCGTCATAGAACGGTCAGCGCTTTTTTGATTCATGCCATTAACTTGTTTAAGAAGTTCTTTAAATTTACTTTTACAACATTCATAAAAATCATATACAATAAGTACTTAAATGAATATTACTAATAGACCAAGAAGGAATAGGAAAACGGATGCGGTTCGTAGATTAGTTCGAGAAAACACGGTTACAACCAATGATTTAATTGCACCTTTATTTGTAATAGAAGGCGAAAACCAGAGAATCGAAATTGCTTCTATGCCAGGCTGCTATCGCTTGTCTATTGATAACTTAGTGAAAGAGGTCAAAGAATTATATGAATTAGGTATTCCTTGTGTTTCATTGTTTCCTGCTGTTGATGAAAGCTTGAAAACCAAAGATGCCAGAGAATCTTACAATCCTAATGGATTGAATCAAAGAGCCGTTCGTGCGGTCAAAGCGGCTGTTCCAGATATTGCAATTATGACGGATATTGCACTTGATCCATATTCTTCGGATGGTCACGATGGTTTGGTTGCTGATTCTGGCGAAATCCTAAATGATGAAACATTAGTCGTTTTGCAAAAGATGGCGGTTTGTCAAGCGGAAGCTGGCGCAGACATTGTTGGCCCTTCAGATATGATGGATGGAAGAGTTGGCGCAATCCGAATTGCATTGGATGAAGCTGATTATAAGAATGTTTCTATCATGTCTTACACTGCAAAATATGCTTCTGCGTTTTATGGGCCATTCCGTGACGCATTGGATTCTGCACCAAAAAGCGGTGACAAGAAAACCTATCAAATGGATTTTGCGAATAAACGGGAAGCCATCAGAGAATTGATATTAGATGAATCGGAAGGTGCTGATTTTGTCATGGTTAAGCCTGGTTTAGCTTATTTGGACGTTATCTCCGACGTGCGTGCTTACACAAGTTTGCCTGTTGCTGTTTATAATGTAAGTGGCGAATATGCGATGGTCAAAGCGGCTGCTCAAAACGGTTGGCTTGATGGTGAGAAAATCATGGTCGAAATGCTTTATGCGTTCAAACGTGCTGGCGCAGATGTGATTTTAACTTATTTTGCTAGAGAGTTTGCAGAATTGATGCAAAAGCAGAAGTAAGTTGATTGAGAAGTCAGAAGCCAGACCTGCCGATTACTATCGGTATCGCTGTCAGAACGCCTACGTCTGTCAGATTTTTTT
>CAZMEH010000184.1:0-1726 GCA_964564885.1 uncultured Saprospiraceae bacterium
GGCATAATTATAGATTTAGTAATCAAAGAGGTATTGGCTAAGTAATATGAGATTATCGAGGATTTTTCGATTTGAAGAGTATTTGCGTTGCATGTCGAGTTAAAGTTTTTATGGTAAGATGCTCCATTTTGACGCCATTGAATATAAATATATTTTGGCTCTCCTAAATAATTAGAGCAAGTATCGTAACTGATAAAACCAACATAATCTACACGATATATGCCAATTGTATCTATTCCATTACTTTCTAAAGAATCAATAAAACTAACAACATCCTCTTTAAATCGCTCTTTGTAAGGATATTGTTTATTCCCTCTTATTCTCAATTCAAGAAGTTGATTATAAACTTCTTGTTTTTTCTGTTCAGTCTGTCCAATCAAAAAAGTAGGAAGTATTAAAATCATTAAAAGTAGGAAGGATTGTAAATTCATTTTCATCATAAGCTTTTACTAAAAAGATGAAAGCCAATAGTATTTTGGTGTGTTAATTCATCAAATTACAAATTGAAGTTTGTAACTTGTCAATCTTATAATAACGATTCTAAACAGAAATTAGAAAAGAGTCTCTTGTCTAATTTCTCTGTTCTACATAAAAAAATCAATCAAAGATGAAAGTAAACGCATATGCTGCATTTGAACAAGGCGGCGAATTAAAACCATATGAATACGAATTAGGTGCAATTCAACCAGACGAAGTAGATGTAGAAGTGATGTATTGTGGTCTTTGCCATAGTGATTTGAGTATGTTAAATAATGATTGGCGAGGCTCTCGTTACCCGTTAGTCCCAGGACATGAAGTGGTTGGAAGAGTCATTGCTAGAGGTAGTCAAGTCAAACATTTACAGATTGGCCAAATCGTTGGAGTGGGTTGGACGGCTTCTTCTTGTAACACTTGTGATGAATGTACAAGTGGAAATCATAATCTTTGCGACTCAGCTGTTGGAATGATTATGGGCAGACACGGCGGATTTGCTGATAAGGTTAGAGCGCAAGCAACTTGGGCAATTCCTATTCCAGAAGGCGTTGATTTGAAAGCTGTCGGCCCGATGTTTTGCGGAGGAATCACGGTTTTCAATCCAATTTTACAAAATAATATCTCGCCATTATCTAACGTTGGTGTTGTTGGAATTGGCGGATTGGGTCACATGGCATTGGCTTTTCTTAAAGCTTGGGGCTGCGAAGTGACTGCATTTTCTACAAGTCCAGACAAAGAAGCCGAAGCTCGTGCTTTGGGTGCGCATCATTTTGTGCCAACACATGATAAAGATGCTTTGAAAAAATTAAAAGGGAAATTCGATATGGTTCTCGATACGGTAAATGTACCGTTGGATTGGAATGGTTATATAAAAACATTAAAATCAAAAGGCGTTTTACATATCGTTGGTGTTACTAGCAAAGTGGAAGCAAGAGTTGGTTTATTAATGAGTAAACAGCGTTCTATTTCTGCTTCTCCAACAGGTAGCCCGCACGCTATTAAGCAAATGCTAAACTTTACTGCTCGTCATGACATCAAGCCGATGGTAGAAATGTACAAGATGGGAAACATAAACGAAGCAGTTGAGCGTTTAAAGAATGGAAAACCTCGATATCGAGTAGTTTTAGAAAATTAGGTTAGTGACTGTTGATTGGTTATTAGTGACCTGTTTTCTAAGTGATTTTTTTGTAAAAAAGAATAAAAAAAAGATGTTAGTTGAAGCTAATAAATTATGAACTTGTTTAAGAACTCA
>CAZMEH010000185.1:0-8295 GCA_964564885.1 uncultured Saprospiraceae bacterium
AAAGTAATTTTCAAAGAAAATTAATAGTAAAACGCCTTGCCCACGAGAAATCGTGGCAAGCTGTGCGCCGTTAACCGTGTGCCGTTTGCCGTTTCTTGAAACTTCCACAATAATTTTCAAAGAACCATTTATTTTAGAATTACGAATGCTAGTTATTAATATTTCTTCACGCTAGTTCAATAAATGGAATGCCATGAAAAAAAAACTGTCCTTATTTATAGTGAGTTACTGTATTTGGTCAAGTATTTCATTGGCTCAAAGTATCGCACCTACTTACAATTCACCGCCGACCTTTCCCAACGTTCGAGTAATGGCGGAATGGGAAGAAATAGAAGCGCTGGTCGTTTCGTGGAAATCCTATTCTAATGTACTTACTCAAATTATTAAACACGCTAAAGAAGAATGCAGGGTTATCGTCATTTGTGATGATGCTAGTTTAGTGGTCAATTATCTAAATGCTTTTGGTGTAGACACGGTGAATGTCGAGTTTATCGAAGATTTATATAACACGGTTTGGATTAGGGATTACGGCGCACCAACTATCTACGGCAACAATGTAGATTCTCTTTATCTAGTTGATTGGATTTATAATCGTCCTCGTCCTTTAGATGACAGAGTTCCCAAAATCATTTCAGAACATTTTGATGTTCCGCTATTTGCCACCACCAACTTGCCTTATGACTTAGTGCATACAGGCGGAAACTTTATGACTGATGGACAAGGAACCGCATTTTCTTCTAAACTCATTTTAGAAGAAAATGGTCCATTTGGTGCTTTTAATAACTCCATCCGAACAGAAGACGGCATAGATTCCATCATGGAAGGTTTTATGGGAATCGACCGATATATAAAAACCGAAATGGCACAATATAATCGGATTCACCATATTGATATGTACATGAAATTGCTCAATGAGGAAACTTTACTAGTTGGAGAATATCCAACAGGTGTGGCGGATGGACCTCAAATAGAAGCCAATATTCAATATATCCAAAACAATTTTAATTCTGTTTTTGGAACGCCATATAATATCATTCGTGTTCAAATGCCGCCAGATACTTGTGGCAATTATCCTGATTATAATGGCACATCTTGTACAAGTCTTTCAGGAGGGAATTACAAAGGGCATTATAGAACTTTTACGAACTTAGTTTTTGTTAATAAAACAGTACTTGTTCCCGTTTATTCTTGGCAATATGATACAACGGCACTCCGAATTTTGGAAGCGCAATTGCCTGGGTATAACATCGTAGGCATAGATTGCGATGAAATGATTGGAGCTGGCGGAGCGTTGCATTGTATCACAAGAGGAGTCGGTGTCAGAGATCCATTATTGATTGTTCACCAGCCTTTTAGCGGAAATATGGCTATTCCAAATCAAGATTTGCCTGTGATTGCAAAAATACAATATCGAGGTTTAATACAATCCGCAGCGGTTTTTTATAGAACGGATACTAATCAATCTTTTTCTAGTTTGCCTATGACCAACTATTCTGGCGACTATTGGGAAGCCATTTTGCCACAGCAATTAGCAAATACAACGGTTCAATATTATATAAAAGCCAATAGCTTTTCTGGAAAAGAGCAAGTTCGTCCAATAACTGCGCCAACGGGTTTTTGGACATTCAAAACAGGAATTAATACGAGTACGAATCAAGAACAAGCAATATTCGATGGTATTTCATTTAATCAAATTTATCCAAATCCAGCAGGAGATAAGGTATTTTGTCCAATAGAACTGAAAGAAAGAGAGGCGGTCAAGGTGATTATTTACAATATGCAAGGTCAATTAATAGATGAAGTCTTCTCTGGACAATTGCCGGCAGGAAATTCTTTATTGAATGCAGATATTTCTCAATTAGTCAATGGAACGTATTTAATTGTGTTGAAAAATTCAGATACCAAGCTGACACAAACACTGATAATTGGTAAATAATAATAGACTTTAGAGAACCGATTTTAGCTCATATCTTATTTTCGATAAATAGATTTTTTTGTCAAATTAAATATCAAATCACTAATAAATAACTTTATCCGTTAAAAAATTTATAATATTATACTCATTATTTAGTGAAACGATTAAATGACAACCATGAAAAAAAACAAAATTTCTCAGTTTAATGAGCTGGTCTTAAACAAGTACCATATTTACAATAGTCTTTTCATGAACTTGCCTTATGAGAAGATTTCCAATATTGGTATGTTGATACCTATTCTAAACAATCATAGTAAAGCGGGTTTTGATTTAGGTCAAAATCCAAAAGAAATTATCAGTTCTTTCTTTGAGCGTTACACTTCATTTAAAACAGAAGAAGAGCAAATCAATTTTTTGTTTCGCATCATTCAATATGTAGAACGTCAAGTGGTTTTGTTTGATAGTATTGAGGATACAGCGTTTGATTCTATTACAAAACTAGGTAATCATCAGACGATTGAGCATATTGAAAAAATAACGAAAGCGACGAATCAGTCAGAGGAACTTAAGGCGAAAATAAAAGAATTTGGTGTTAGAATCGTCTTTACAGCGCATCCAACGCAGTTTTACCCGTCGTCAGTTCAGCGTATTATCCATGATTTGAGCGACGCTATTGCTAAGAATAATATTAATGAAATCAATATTTTGCTCCAACAATTGGGCAAAACGCCATTCATGAATAAGGAAAAGCCAACGCCTTTTGATGAAGCAAAAAGTATTATTTATTATTTGCGCCATGTGTATTACGAAGCAATTGGCGAACTATTCAAGAAGTTTCAAGGTGTTTTTGGTGAAGAAGAATTGGAAAATTACAACCTAATTCAATTGGGTTTTTGGCCAGGTGGCGACCGTGATGGAAATCCATTTGTAACAGCAGAAATCACTCGTCAGGTAGCGGATGAACTAAGAACAACGCTTCTGAAATGCTATTACAACCATTTAAAAACACTTAGAAGGCGTTTAACGTTTAGCAATATTGAACCGATTTTAACAGCTTTGAGCGCGAAGTTGTACCAAAATATGTTCGGGTTGAAAAACGATATTTCGCTTGAAAACATCCTGCATCCGCTTTATAGTGTCAAGAATATTCTAAACCGAGAACACGATGGCTTATTCGTTAACTTGATTGAAGATTTGATTATTAGAGTCAAGATTTTCAAAATGCATTTTGCTATACTGGATATTCGTCAAGATCATTCTGTTCATGAAGAGGCGATCAAAGCGATTGTTGAAAAATACAACCTGGCGGACAAGCCTTACGAGGAATTAAGCGATAAAGAACGCATTGAAATTTTAACAGAAAAACAAGTCATTGTTAATGAACATTTGTTCAAAGATCCGTTGATTGCCGATACGATTAAAAATATCAAACAACTCAAAACCATTCAACGATTGAACGGTGAACAAGGTTGTAATCGCTATATTATTAGTAATTCGGAAGATATATTTTCGGTATTGAATGTCTTTGGATTATTTAGGTTTTGCGGTTTTGAGGTAGATGAAATTAAGTTTGATATTTCGCCACTTTTTGAAACGATGAAAGGTTTGTCCGATGCAAAAGCAACGATGGACACTTTATATAATTTGCCCGTTTATAGCCAACATTTGGAACGTCGCAAAAAGAAACAAAGTATCATGCTTGGTTTCTCGGACGGAACAAAAGATGGCGGTTATTTGAAAGCAAATTGGGCTATTTTTAATACAAAAGAAATCCTGAGTCAAGTTTCTGACGAGAACGAAATCAAGGTCGTTTTCTTTGACGGTCGTGGTGGACCTCCTGCTCGTGGCGGCGGGAAAACACATAGTTTCTATGCTTCGCAAGGTAAAAATATTGCAAACAACGAAATTCAATTGACCATTCAAGGGCAAACGATCACGAGTATGTTTGGAACGGTGGAGCAATTTCAGCACAATTGTGAGCAATTGATTACCGCAGGAATTACAAACGATGTGTTCGATGATGAAAAAACTAAGCTTGACGAGCAAGAGCGCAACTTAATGAGCGAACTCGCAGAAATCAGCTATGAGAAATATCAAGCACTGAAAGATCATGAGCAGTTTGTGCCATACTTGGAGCAAATGAGTACGCTTAAATATTACGGAAAAGCTAATATTGGTAGTCGTCCCGGGAAGCGTGGTAAAAGTAAAGAATTGACTTTACAGGATTTGAGGGCGATTTCGTTTGTGGGTTCTTGGAGTCAATTGAAGCAAAATGTTCCTGGTTATTTTGGTATTGGAACAGCTATTCAGCGACTGAAAGACGAAGGAAGATTAGATGAAGTGAAGACCTTATTTAAAAACGTTTCTTTCTTTAAATCGCTGATTCTTAATAGTATGATGTCAATGACGAAAACAAATTTTGCTTTGACACATTATATGAAAGAGAATCCTAGATTTGGCGAATTTTGGGAAATTTTGCATAATGAGTTTGAACTTTCTAAGGCGGTGATGCTAGAAATTAGCGACTATACCGAACTCATGGAAGAGGAGCAATTATCAAAAGCTTCTATCAATATTCGAGAAGAAATTGTGATGCCGTTGCTGACTATTCAACAATATGGACTTCAAAAAGTAGCGGAACATAACGAGTTTCAGGAATTGTACGAGAAGATTATCACTCGTTCTTTGTATGGAAATATAAATGCTAGTCGTAATTCTGCTTAGTTGGTGAGAAATCAGCAGTCAGATTTACTTGTTTTGATATAAATCCTTGGAAATACGTGTTGCGCTTTTAATGAAGTTCAACACGTATTTCTATTTTATTTATTCTTTGTCTCAAAACTTTAAATCCTTATTTATACTCCTTCACTAAAGTTGTATCTTTTATCATACTATTGTACATTTTAGAAGTCAGCGGTCAGAACGCTTCGCTGTCAGATCGCCTACGGCTGTCAGAAGGAAACAAATAATACAATTTATATTAATTGATTTTAAAAATGTACAGTAGTATGATCTTTTATATTCAAACTCAGTAGAACGAGGATTGAACTTGAAGTGACAATAAGTCCTAAGAAAGATTATGCAACGGTTGAATTTATATTTAATAATAGAAGAGTTTATCGTATTCCGATTATTTATGACAAGGTCTTCAAAATAGAGCTTCTAAATATGGTGGAAGAATATTCTTACGAAAGTGAAGAAAGTGAGACAATAAGGCGATATTAACACCTGACATAAGTTATATGACGAAATAAGTCTAAAAAAAGCCTATCAAAAGACCTTTTATTCTAATAAATTAGCTCAAATTTGCAGCAAAAATAATGGTACTTTTTCTACCATTGACATCGTAAGGAATGAAAAAAATAAATTCGCCTAATGGTTTAGTTTATTTATGCTTCATTATTAATGAAATAATCAATAGAATATGCAATTAAGCAAATACACTATTTTAACGCTTTTTTTAGGATTGATCGCTGTTCAACTAGCTGCTCAAACAGGAACGGTTCGTGGTAATATCTTCGATGCAGAAACAGGAGAGCCTGTTATGTTTGCGAGTGTGACCTTGGTAGAAATCAACAAAAATACGACGACAAACACAGAAGGGTTTTTTAATTTAGCAAAAGTACCTGTTGGTAATTACACTTTGTATTGCTCTTATATAGGTTATGATAGTGTTTCTGTACAAGTCAAAGTAGAAGACGGAGGATTTTTAAATGAAAACCTTTCGATGAGGCAGCAAGGTATTACAACAGATATTTTAGAGATTTCGAGTTCTGTGATTGAGGCTCAAACAGAAGTTAAAATATCAGAAATCCAACTAACGACTAAAGAAATCAAAGCTTTACCAGGTGTTGGTGGTGATGCAGATTTAGCACAATATCTTCAAGTTTTACCTGGTGTTATTTTCACAGGTGATCAAGGTGGACAATTGTATATTCGTGGTGGTTCGCCTTCTCAGAACAAAATTCTATTGGACGGAATGACGATTTTTAATCCATTTCACTCGATTGGTTTCTATTCTGTTTTTGAAACCGAGACGATTAGAACAGTAGATGTTTTGACAGGAGGTTTCAATGCGGAGTACGGCGGTAGAACTTCTGCGATTGTCAATATTGTTACTCGTGATGGTAATAAAAGTCGTTTTGGTGGTCAAGTGAGTGCTTCTCCATTTCAAGCAAAAGTACTTCTGGAAGGTCCACTTAAGAAATTAGACCCGAAAACAGGTCGTGCATCATCTTTTATGGTGACCGCTAAACGTTCTTATATTGATAAAACTTCTCCTATTATTTACCCATACACTACGGAAGGTGAAGAAGGTTTACCGTTTAACTTTACAGATGTTTATGGAAAACTTTCTTTCACAGGTAAGAACGGTAATCGTTTGAATGTGTTTGGTTTCAACCATAATGACAATGTAGATTATGTAAATATTGCAGCGGTGAATTGGCGTTCAGTAGGTACTGGTATGAATTTCAAACTAGTTCCAACTTCATCAAAAATGATTGTTGGTGGTCGATTTGCATTTTCTGATTATTCTGCTACTTTTCAAGAAGATGGTGGTACGCCAAAAACAAGTGGTATCAATGGTTTTGAAGCAGAAGTGAATTTTAGTCTTTATGGTGATGGGAGCGAAGTGAAGTACGGAATCGAAGTAAATGGTTCTCAAACGTCATTAGCATTCATCAATCAAAACAATGTACGTATTGAAGAAGAACAGAATAATACGGAAATTGCGGGTTATTTACGTATCAGAAAAGTATTAGATAAAATCGTAATCGAACCAAGTGTACGATTACATTATTATGCTTCATTGAGTACGCCTTCTTTTGAACCTCGTATTGGTATAAAATACAACTTTGCGGATAACTTCAGATTCAAATTCGCTGGTGGTCTTTATTCTCAAAACCTGATTAGTACCGTTAATGAAAATGATATTGTTAATCTATTTGTTGGTTTCTTGTCTAGTCCAGACCGAGTTTGGGAACTAGATACAGAAGAAAAAACGACAAATAATTTACAAAAATCAATGCATGCTATTGGTGGTTTTGAAATTGATTTGAGTAAGAACCTTAGATTAAACGTAGAGCCATATATCAAACAATTTAATCAACTGATTAACTTGAATCGTATGAAAACGGAGCAAGGTGATGCTAATTATAGAACGGAAACAGGTAGTGCAAGAGGTTTAGATATTACCTTAAACTATGAAAATAAGGATTTATTTGTCTGGTTTGCTTACTCACTAGGTAAAGTATCTCGCTTCGATGGTATACAAGAATACAGTCCAACATTTGACCGTCGCCACAATTTAAACTTCTTGACTAGTTATGAATTTGGTCACGATAGAAGCTGGCAAGCAAGTATTCGTTGGAATTTAGGTTCTGGTTTCCCATTCACTTTGACGCAAGGTTTTTATCCGTCAGAAAGTTTTCAAGATGGTATTCGTACCGATTATTTAACAGAGAACAGCGAATTAGGCGTTGTTTATTCAGATGTTAGAAACTCTGGTCGCTTACCTTATTATCACAGAATGGATGCTTCTGTTAAAAAGACCATTCAATTTACTAAATACTCGAACTTAGTCATTACAGCAAGTGTAACGAACGCTTACAATCGTCAAAACATATTTTATTTTGACCGTATTGAATACGAACGTGTTAATCAATTGCCAATCATTCCAAGTTTTGGTGCGGTATTTACTTTCTAAAAAATACTTGCTTTGAAGTATAGTTATTAAAATGTTTGATTGTTGCAACTATGCAGCAATCAAACATTTTTTTTAGTGGCTGAATTTAGAAAGTCTCAGCAGCTTAGTATTTTAGTAAGATTTGCGATGTTTTTTAAATTGGATAAAATAAAAATCGGTGTTCCGCTAGTCAATAGCGGAACACCGATTTTATTTTAAGTACTTGGACAAAGGTTTTTACGTATTGCTTTGTTTTGTAAACGATTGATAGTCAGCATGTTTCCTGTCTGACTTCTGTCCTCTTACTTAAGACTATTCAAAAATCTAGTTTGTAAACTATCCTTTTTCAGATTTTACAACATCAATAATATCATTAAAAAGCTGTTTGGCATCATCACGAGTACTTTCATCAGAACCATTGTAACTAATGTTTGCTCGTCCATTTTTAGAAACAACCTGATAATTATTATTCCAATTTTTTGAACCGCTTACCGCTTTTGAGTAGTCTCTGCCGAGTTTTTTAACAAGAAACGCTTCTACTTTCTCTGTATATTCTTTTGAGTAGTCAATCGTATAATTACTATTATCATCAGATTCGGCAATAGATATTGAAATATTATAGCTGCTGCTGCTACTGCACGTCGCCTTACTTTTGCTACAATTTGAACTGGAAGATTGCGCCACTAGGCTCATA
>CAZMEH010000186.1:0-2410 GCA_964564885.1 uncultured Saprospiraceae bacterium
TCGGACAGTTCAGATGTTTTGGATACCGTTAAATTCTAAATCAGTTACGGCTCTTCGGTGAATTTAGTGGAGGTCTCAAGAATCGGCTGACGGCAAACGGAAAGTGTTTTTCGTTAAGGTTTTCTTATGAAAAATCATGTTTCCACTAGATTCTTCTAAGAGCCTCAGTTACCAATTGAAAAAGGGTCGAACGCTTTAAAAGCGTCCGACCCTTAATCGTTTTATATGAAATATTACTTCTTCTCGCACCAATAATAAGTTGCATTTTTCTTTCCAATATTCAACCGAATAAGATATTTCCCTGGTCTTAGGAACATTACATTAACTTTTTTGATATGGTCACCGACAATCTGTTTAGGATACAAATGTTGACTAACAGGCATTCCTCTGGTATCAAAAACGCTAACGGTTATATCTTCAATCGAAGTTAAATTATATTCCAAAAATACAGACCAATTATCTTTGGTTGTTTCTAGTTTTTTAAAAGCAGTCCAAGGTTTTCCAATTGATATTTCTTTCTCAGAATATTCTACCGAACCATTTGCTAAGGTAGATTTCAACCGATAATAGGCAAAAGGGCCTTTTACATCATTTGAAGATTCGTCTGTTACGGTATAAGATTTAAAATCAGGATTATCTTTAGGAATAGTGATCGTCTTAATGGTTTTAAATGAAATACCCGCCGTATTATCCGCACGTTGAACTTCACAAACCGTATTTGCAGGAGCTCTTAATGTGTTCCATTTAACATTGATTTTATCTTCTTTTACTTCCACATCAAAATCTGTTAAAATAAAATGAATGACACGCAATGATTTTCTTTGAACGGGCTGACGAAGAGGTGTTCTTTTTTTGCCAGTTGTTGTTTCAGTATACTCTTTAGGTTTTGTAAAACTCGCACTTACGCCAGTTTTACGATAAATACGAATAACTGCACCCGTTTTCGGTTTCCAAATATTTAAATTACTTGGAATACTAAAAATATTATCCTTTGGCAATTGATCAACTGCAAAAGCATTATCCGTTTTAATCGTTCTAATTTCTAACTTGTCATTATCCACAAAAATCCATTTGAACTGATTGAAACTACCGCTTGCCCTTGTCCATTTTTTATCATCATTTGCGGCTCTAAGCGGTGCGCCCCAGCAACCTTCACCAACATAAGTCGTTCCTCGTTCGTCATCACGAATGAATCCCATATCGTGATTTCCTTTGTAAGTAGGTCGAATCGGATAAGTCGATTTACAAACATGGGCATCGCATTCAATAGCCAATTGAACTTGGAAATCATAAAATAACTTTGACCAGCTATTATACTGCGCTTGCTTGTCAGACTTGCGGCTAGTGTGCGGACGAATCGGATGATGATATTGTGCAAATCGCCAAATTACGTCTTGATTTTGGCGCAAATCTTTTTGCAGCCATTCTCGTTGATGTCCGCCTGGCGCAATCAATGAGTTCAAAGTATAAGTTCTCAATAGATTCCCACCGAATGTCAAACCATAATAAAGATGCTTATTTGGCGCATCAAACAACTTCATGATTGTTCCATTAGAATATTCGTGATTACCACGAGCAGGAATAATTGGAAACATTTGACCATCGCTATTAATCGTCATTTGCCAATCTTCAAACCACGTTTTCCATTGCTTATCATTGTCACTTCCAGTCATGTCGCCGCCAAACATCACACAATGCGGACGCAATTTTGAAACTAATTTATTCGCATTTTGCCTACCTTTTCGATGATTTCTAGAATCGCCACCAGCTATTATTGACAAACGCTCATATTGATTATCAGGCGCAGTTTTGAACCAGTAACGCTTACTAATTCCGTCGCTATCTTTGATAATGAAATAGTAAGTAGTGCTAGGCGTCAGGTTTTTCAAACGAGCAAATTGATTACTCATTCCTCTAAACCATTCTATTCTATCCACTTTTTTGGAATACGCATAACTATTGACAGAAGAATGATGATCGACCACATCATAATAGACGGTAGGAGTTGCACCTGAAATTTGATTCCAGCCAATCGTCATCGTCGTTGATGGATCGTCATTCCAAATTAGGCGGTATTTGCTGTTTTTTCCAATCAGAATGCTTGTTGAAAAAAGCAAAAATACAATCGAAAGAATAATTGATTTTATAAATGGTTGTTTTGTGAATATCATGTTCGTTTTTTCAGTAAGTGCGCAAAGGATCTGTATTTTTTATGTTTTTTCTACGTTTTAAACAAAAATATCTGGCTATTTTAGAAGTCAGATGTGAGATTATTCGTTTTATTCATTGTCAGATCGCCTACGGCTGTCAGAAGACATAAAGAAAGTTTTTATTTGTTGATTTTCAAAAATATATAAAGACTAATATAAAAGTTAATACTATTAAATATTTTGGGAATCAACCATCAAAA
>CAZMEH010000187.1:0-12290 GCA_964564885.1 uncultured Saprospiraceae bacterium
CTGACTCGGCAAATTCACATAAAAATCCGATGAAGTGTTAACTTTCGTTAACACATTTATTTAAATATAAAAACTTTATCAAAAAGAGTAATTCGTTTTCTAGAATCGAAAGAGGCTAAATAACTTTAATGCTATTTAGCCTCAAACTGGAATATAATAATTTTTCTAATCTTCAATAACAAATCGGTGTTCAGGCAAATAATATGCTGATTGTCAACTTTTACAGGATTGGATAATGTGTTTAAAGTATTAAAACAAAAAAAGCCGAAGCGTTTCCACTTCGGCTTTCACTTAATAAACCAACTTAAAACTATTCTATAAACCTATCTAATTATGAAACACTAATTGTTCTTTTTACTATTGCTGTTTCATCTTTTGGAAGAACTACTTTAAGAATACCGTTCTCGTAAGCTGCTGAAATTCCTTCTGCATCTACTGTGTCAGGTAATTGAAAAGAACGCTTGAAGCTATTTTGCTTAAATTCTCTTCGAGTATATTTTATTTTCTCGTCCGTTTTTTCTACTGCAACTTCTGCTGAAATTGTTAATAGACCTTTATCTATTCCTAGTTTAAAATCTTCTTTTGAAAATCCTGCTGCCATCAATTCGAGGTGATAACCTTCATCTGATTCAATTACATTGGCAGAAGGAGCTACACTATTTACAAAATCACTTCCGAAAAATTGGTCAAGTCCTTTAGTGAATAATTCATCAAAATTTTTGAATGTTGGAACAGGTCTTCTACTAATTACTTTTTTCGTGTACATCTTTTTTAAGTTTTTTACTCGTTTAGTTCTAGCTCTATTTTTTGTCATCTTATTACTTGAGCAAGAACTTATTTTATTAATTGTGTTTATCACATAAATACAATTATCCTTTATCAACTCCTGTACCAACTGGATTTTTGCCCTTTTTTTTAAAATAAATATGCCATAATGGCAATTTTAATCGAAATTAAATGTCATTATGGCATATTTGCTGTTATTCTGTCTGAAAAAATCAAAATAGGTCATTCGCCCTATTTTGATTTTTTTTGATATTCTTTATAAAGTTGTCTGATAATTCCATCAGCTAAACCAACTTTAGGAACAAACACTTCTTGACAATTTGCCCACGACATCACGTTTTTGAAAATTTTAGCAGCAGGAACAATTACATCCGCTCGGTCGGTTTTCATATCATAAAGCCGAATTCGCTGTTCTAAAGAAAGTGGTTCTAGCTCATTATAAAGTCTGTTGATTTCGTAAGCTAATAATGGAGTATGTTTAGATCTTTTTAGAATTTTTAGGATTTTACTAATATTTCCGCCAAGACCAATTCCAGCAAGATTATAATGATTAGTCGTATTCCTTTTTACCCAACTTTCCATTTCTTCCCATAAACGATCTTGAACAAGGTTATGAAGTAATCGAATAGTTCCTATTTTAAACGATTGAGACGCAATCACTAATCCTTTATTAATAATACTTATTTCTGTACTACCGCCTCCAACATCAATATAAAGATAAGGACGATCTTGAGGTAAGTGTTTACCAATCTGTGTATCATAAACCATTTGAGCTTCCTGATGTCCAGAAATTATTTCAATATCAATGCCTGAGAAATTTTTGACACGTCGGATAATATCTTGACTATTACTGACTTCACGCATCGCAGAAGTTGCGCAAGCTCTAACCGCAATAACGCCATAGGCAGCGATTAAATGTTTGTATGCAATCATGGAATGCAATAACATATCAATTCTACCAACGGATAACTCATGGTTAATAAATGCATCAAAACCAAGTCTGAGTGGAGAGCGCACTAATGCTGCTTTTTTAAAATAAACCTCTTCGCCTTCTTCAACGCCTGTTACACTGCTTATTAGCAACCTAGCAGCATTTGACCCAATGTCAATGGCTGCAAATCTCAATTCTTTCATCTACTATTTTTTAAGTAGTAGGTATTAAGTATTAGGTAGTAAGTGTTAATTAGTTTTTCAATAAAAAGCTACTACCTATTACTTATTACCTACTACTTATTACTTATTTTTTCTAATTCTACTTTCAATGCTTCATTTGTAGGTTCCGTTAACTGAACTAAAGGCAAGCGAACTTCTTTGCTACAAATATTTTGCATTTCCAGTAGAGCTTTGACACCAGCAGGATTTCCATCTCTGAAAATTAAATCAATAGTTTCGAGCAATTCAAAGTGCAAAGGTGTAGCCATTTTGAAATCGCCAGCTAAGCAATAGCGAATCATATCAGAAAATTCCCTAGGAAGTGCATTTCCAATAACAGAAATCACACCTTTTGCACCAAAAGACATCATAGGAAGCGTTAAAGGATCATCGCCAGATAACAAAAGAAAATGTTCTGGTTTGTCTCTGGCAATTTTCATACACTGCTCCATGTCGCCAGATGCTTCTTTAATTGCGCAGAATTTATTGCTTGCTTTTGCTAATCTAATAGTTGTTTCTGCTGAAATATTGCGAGCCGTTCTACCTGGTACATTATATATAATAATAGGAACAGGCGCAACTTCGGCAATGGCCATATAGTGTTGAAAAATACCTTCTTGAGTTGGTTTATTATAATTTGGACTAGAAGAAAGGATAAAATCAACACCTTTAAAATGATAATTCTTAATGTCTTCAACTAACTGAGCGGTGTTATTTCCACCAAAACCAGCAACTATTGGTACACGACCAGCAACCGTTTTAACTGTAAATTCTAAAACCTGTTTCTGTTCCTGTTTAGATAATGTTGGTGTTTCGCCAGTTGTGCCGAGCGACACTAAATATTCTACACCGCCTTCGATGGTATGATTAATTACTCGTTCTAAACCATCAAAGTCTATGATTCCATTTTGAAATGGCGTAACGAGTGCAATACCTGTTCCATGTAATTTGTTAGACATGTTTTAGTCGTATAAGGCTACCGATAACTATCGGTATTAGCTGCCAATTAAAAAATAGATAAGTTGAAGCGTTTACTCAAAATAAAAACTGTTCCTTACTATTTTGTAGTTATTCAAAGGATGTAAAGCTCCAATAGCTTTACATTCTTTACCACAAAATAGTAAGGAACAGTTTTTATTATTTCTGTTTATTTATCTTCTTTAATAAAGAATCTAATTGTCCAACGAAATTATTCAGACTGTCATCTTTTGGGATGTCAATCATCAAATCATAGCAATATTCTTTATCATCTCGAAACTGTCCGACTCTCAAATGTGCTTTTGACAATGCAGAAACATATTCCAAAGGCGGAACGGTATCAATATGTAAATTGAGCAAAATATCAAATGGCGTTTGCATAAACTGTTCCACTATACTACCTGTCGGCTGTAAAGTCCAACTCAAGTTTTTTCGATTGAAATACTTGAAAAGTGTCGTGTCATGTTCCTGCTTATCATCAACATAAGCTAACATATCGACTTGCTTACCACTATTTTGTAAATTTCGCTTATATCTATTGACGACCGCTTCGTTCTCTGGATTAGTCGCATTAAATAAAATACCTATTCGCTTAGCTTTGTCAAAGTTGACTGCTTTGCGAATAGTCTTATTCTTCTTTAGCTTTTGCGAAAGAAAATAATGATAAAGCCTTAATTGTATATTTTGTAAAAAACTCATCAGATGTAATTCTGAATATTAAAAGTAATTGTTTTTAGTCCTTAGAGAGGTTTAACAGAAGTTGAACATCAGTTTTTTCTTCCATATAGTGTGAGTTTATTGAAATACACCAATAACTAATCACCAACAACCAATCACTAATATTTATTTCGCTTTTATGTCAAATTCGCCCATTTTGCTGAACTTCTCGATACGTAAAGCAATGCGCTCCTCCACATCCATTTCCTTTAAAATAGCGATTTCTTTTTTCAATCTATGTTTTAAAATCTTCGCCATTTCATCTGGATTAGTATGTGCGCCACCTTTCGGTTCGTCAATAATTCCATCAACCAAACCAAAACCAAGCATATGATTTGAAGTTAGTTTTAATGCTTCTGCTGCATCCTCTTTGTAATCCCTTGTTCTCCAAAGGATAGAGGAACAAGATTCTGGTGCAATGACAGAATACCAAGTATTTTCAAGCATTAAAATAGTATCACCTAAACCAATTCCTAGTGCGCCACCCGAAGCACCTTCACCAATGACAACACAAACGATTGGCACTTTAAGTTGAGCCATTTCGTATAAATTGCGTGCAATAGCTTCGGCCTGTCCACGTTCTTCGGCTTCTATCCCTGGATAAGCTCCTGGCGTATCAATCAAGCAAATGACAGGAATGGCAAAACGTTCCGCCATTTTCATCAAACGTAGCGCCTTGCGATAACCTTCTGGGTTTGGCATACCAAAATTACGATATTGACGCATTTTAGTACTGACACCTTTTTGATGACCAACAAACATGACTGTCTGTCCATCCAAATTACCTAAGCCACCAATCATCGCTTTATCATCACCAAATGTTCTATCGCCGTGCAATTCGATGAATGTGCGGCACATATCTTTGATATAGTGAAGAGAGTAAGGACGTTCAGGATGTCTTGACAATTGGACTTTTTGCCAACCTGTTAGGTTACTGTATATATCTTTTTTAGTTACTTTTATTTTCGTCTCAAGCTCTTTTATAGTCGCTGTTACGTCTACATCGCCACTTTCACCAACTTCCTTTATCTTCTGTAGTTGTTCGTGTAACTTTTCTAGTGGTCTTTCAAATTCTAAAAATACCATATTTGTTGATTTCTTCTTAAAATTTGGCTATTTGATAACGGCTCTTCTCAAGAGGATAATTATCAAATAACGTGAAAATTCAATATCAAAGATAGTTTTTAATTTAAAACTATTGTAATTCAAAACGAGTGTAAAGGTAAAAATATGGTTCTATTTTTCTAGTGCAATGGTGTTTAAAGTTGAATTTTTACTAAAGTTAAGTTATCTGATAGTTTCAAATAATGGAGTAGCAAGGAAGCTTTAAAAAGTTGATAGCTTATTTTTATTAAATTATTCATCAAAATTTGCTTGTCACATTTGATACGCATTTAATTTAGTCGTATTTTTAAGTGTTTTTTATAAAAAAGCTATTAATTAACAATTTATGAGCAAAACAGTAAGAACAGCTTTAATAATAGGTGTTGTCTTAATGATGGTAGCGGGCATTATATATCTCGAATCAGAAGCGAAAAACCAAGCTTCTACGGCAGAAGGATATAAATCTTCATTGGAAATAGAAGAAGCGGATAACTCTCGACTAAAAAATAAAGTCAAAGTCTTAAAAGGCAGAAACGAAGAATTATTATTAGAAAATGGTCGATTGTCTAGGCAAAATTCTACGCTTCTGGATAGTGTCAAGTCGCTGAAAGGTAGAGTCAGGAAATTAAATAAAACCATTCAAGCACAAGCATCACTGATGGTTGTGAATGAAGCGAAAATGGAAAAACTGCAACAGGAATCGAAAGAATTAGTCGAAAGGGTTTCTATGATGAAAGGTGATAGAAATGCGGATAAAGGAATAATTGTCGATTTGGATAAGAAACGTCAAGCATTGGATAAGGAGATAGGAGAGTTGTTTGTTGAAAATGAAAAACTAGAAGTTGAAGCTTTAGACGGAACAAAAGAACTTGCAAAGGTGACAAAAGAGGCTGATGATAAAGAAAGAATATTAGAAATAGTAGAAGCCGTAAAAGTTGATTTCAAAAATATTTATCCAAGAAGAGATGAAACCCGTCGTGCTAGAAACGTTAAACAATGGAGGTTGACACTTGTCGATATGGAGTTAATGACAGAGGATGCAAATTTGATTACGGGAGAAACGTTTATTGTTAAAATATTAGATAAAGATACCGGTAAAATAATGCCACCTAGAGAATCAAGCGGTGGTGCAAATGATACACAAGGTGAAATTTTTGTATTCAAAGGCAATCCTGTCCCTAATATCAGTTATAGTAATTATCAGGAAAAAACAGGTGAAAATTACCTGTTACAAGTTTTTTACGTAAAAGATGGTAAGAGCTATCCTTTAAAGAATGGTTCAAAAGATATTTCGTTTAAGAAAAATTGATATGCTAACTGACATATTTAGCATTTGATGAAGATTTAAAATATAAAGAAGTCATTTTTTTCGTTTTTTTACAGATAGAAGAACTACTTCTTGCGTTCAATAATTATAATTAATAATAGCACAGATAAAATATACTTTCTATGAAAATGAAAAAATTTACATTCGTATTGGCTTTAGCATTCGTTAGTACATTTACTTTCGCTCAGACTTTTAACTTCTATCAAGACGGAGATACTATAAAGCAGAATACGACAACAGGAGTTCTTGTTGATTTTAAAGGGCAGATAGACAATTTGACTTCTACTGATATAACTTCTACTTGGGATGTGTCAAATGTGAATTTTCCTACTCAAGGATGGGAGTTTGTAGTTTGTGATAATAATGTTTGCTATGATGCAGGTACCATATCAAAGACACAAACTTTAGTAGCTAACGATACCGCTTTATTGAAAGTATCTATTAAAGCGGATAATAACGGAACTGGTTCTCTAACTATCACAGCAGCAGATGACGGAACAGGAGAAACACAACAATATCGTTTAACACTTGATGCAACGGTTTCAACACATTATTTAGCAAGTGTTGTTGTATTTGCACAAAATGCACCAAATCCATTTGAAAACTATACAAGAGTAAAGTATGATTTGAAAGGAAATGATGGACAAATTGTAATTACAGACATCGCAGGTCGTCAGGTTAGTGTTTATAACTTGAATGATAATACTGGTCAAATTGAAATTGGTCAAGAATTAGCAAGAGGTGTTTATTTTTACACTTTGACTGTTGATGGTCAACCTGTAACAACTAAGCGTTTACAGAAAATATAAGGAATTAGTGACTAGTGATTGGTTTATTAGTGATTAGTTCGCTATAGCATTGGTCAAAATAATTTTTATAAAATTATAGAAGAAAGCATTATTCGCATATTTTTGCGGATAATGCTTTTTTAATTAGAAGTCAGAGGTCAGATCGTTCGCTGCGCTTATTGTCAGAAGTTAGACTTAAAATAGATCATAAAAAAAAGCTATCGAAGTCTGACAGCGAAGCGATCTGACAATGAGTGAAACGAATGGTCTGACTTCTGACTTCTCAAAAAAGAAAAAAATGGATAAGCCAATAGTAGGAATAATCATGGGAAGTACATCAGACTTACCCGTTATGCAAGATGCCGTTGATGTAATGAAAGAATTTGGAATACCATATGAAATAACGGTTGTTTCTGCACATCGCACGCCGATTAGAATGTTTGAATATGCTCAATCCGCTTACGAAAGAGGATTGCGAGTAGTAATAGCTGGCGCAGGCGGTGCAGCACATTTGCCAGGAATGGTTGCTTCTTTGACTACTTTGCCAGTAATTGGAGTTCCTGTAAAGTCTAGCAACTCTATTGATGGTTGGGATTCTATCTTATCTATTCTTCAAATGCCAAATGGTGTTCCTGTTGCAACGGTTGCACTAAATGCAGCTAAAAATGCAGGATTGTTAGCAGTACAGATTTTAGGAACTTCGGATTCTAATGTTACCACACAATTAAATTTATATAAAGAAAAATTAAAAGAAAAAGTGCATCGTCAAGTAAATGAGTTGAATACGAATAGCTAAAAAATAAATATGTTGATTTGTGTAACTTATTTTAGGTTAGTTGACGAAAAGTTAAAGTACGTTAATTATCTTTGTGGTATTAATCAATCAATCAATAAAGTTTTACTATGAAAAAACAACTATTACAACTTTTTAGTATAGTTGCAATTTTTTTTATTAACGCAACTTTTGTATTAGGACAAGGTACAGTAAAAGGTCAGTTAGTCGATGCCGACACTGAAGAAGGACTTATTGCTGCATCAGTTACTATTAATGGTACTACAACAGGAACTATTACCGATGAAGAAGGTAATTTTTTACTTTCTGGTGTACCAGTAGGTGACCAAATTTTAGTTCTTACTTATGTTGGTTACACAACAATTAAGAAAGAGGTTTCTATTAAGGACGGCGAAACTATTGATTTAGGCGCGGTTCAATTATCTACAGGTGCTATTGGTATAGCAGAAGTACAAATTTTGGCTTCTCTTGCTATTGATAGAAAAACACCAGTTGCTGTTTCAACACTTGATGGAATTGCAATAGAGGAAAAATTGGGTAACCAAGAATTTCCAGAGATTTTGAAAGCAACGCCTTCTGTCTTTGCTACTAAGCAAGGTGGTGGTTTTGGTGATGCTCGTATCAATATTCGTGGTTTTTCTCAAGAAAACATTGCGTTATTGATTAATGGTATCTCTGTTTCTGGTATGGAAGACAACAAAGTGTATTGGTCAAACTGGTCTGGCTTGGGTGATGTAACTCGTACTATGCAAGTTCAACGTGGTTTAGGTGCTACAAAAATGGCAACTTCTTCTGTTGGTGGTACTATCAACATTATTACAAAAACAACGGATCAGAAAAAAGGTGGTAGTATTTCAAAAGCTATTGGTAACAATGGTTATGAAAAAACAGCTATGACACTTTCAACTGGTCGTACTGACGATGGTTGGGCATTTACTGTTTCTGGATCTCGTACTACGGGAGACGGATATATTGAAGGAAATTACATTGATGCATGGAGTTATTTCGCTTCTGTAGCAAAAGAAATAGGAAAGGATCAACAACTGTTGTTTACAATATTTGGTGCGCCACAACGTCACGGTCAACGTTCTTTTTGGCAGCCAATTGATGCGCAAAAGAATACTTACGGTACGCGTTGGAGTGATGACTTTGGTTCTTTTAATGGTGATGATTTTACTTTCCGTGAAAACTTTTACCACAAACCACAAGCTTCTTTGAATCACATTTGGGATATTAGTGAAAAAACTAACTTGATTACAGCTGTTTACGGTTCTGTTGGTCGTGGTGGTGGAACAGGTGATATTGGTGCTGAAAGAGAATACCTATTAGCTCCTACCAATACAGGAAATCAAAATTTTGACCTTATTGGTAATAGAAATAGTGGTTTGAGTAATGACTTAAATTATTCTTGGGGCCAAGCTACTGATGATATTCCAAACTACAATTATGTACCACAGGGTTCATCAGATACTATGAATGACTCTAGAATTATCTCTAACGAAGGTGGAGGAATTATCAAGCGTGCTTCTATGAACGAACACCAATGGTATGGTGTTTTATCAACATTAACTACAGAGTTGACTTCTAACTTGACGCTTTCTGGTGGTGCTGATTTACGTTTCTACACAGGTAGTCACTATCGTAAAACTATTGATTTGATAGGCGGTGATTATTGGTTTGATAACGATGATTCTAATAATCAAAATGATTGGGTTGATTTTAATGGTGACGGAATGGTTGGTGCTAAAGAAATGGGTAACTTAGTTCGTCCAACGAACGACGCTGCTAGTTTATTCGGTGCTGTTTCTGATGATCAAAAAATCGATTATTACAATGATGAAGATATTAACTGGTACGGTTTATTTACTCAATTAGAGTATAGCGAAGGTCCATTATCTGCATTTTTATCAGGAGCGTATAACTACACTCAGATGAGAAGATATGACTTTTTCAATAAAGCGCCAGGAGACCAAGTTACTGACTGGATTAACTTCTCAGGTGGAAATGCAAAAGTAGGTGCGAACTATAATGTTGATGAAAATAACAATGTATTTGTAAATGCAGGTTATATTTCTCGTGCACCATTCTTTGATGCATTATTTCCTACATACAATAATGATGAGCCAAATGTTGATGCTGCTAACGAAAATGTAACAGCAGTAGAACTTGGTTATGGATACCGTAGTGCAGCCGTTACAGCTAATATTAACGCTTACTACACTAACTGGACTAATAAAACTGAAACACTATCAAGTAGAGGTGATGATGGTACTTTATACTTTGCAAACTTGTTAGGTGTAGATGCTACTCACATGGGATTAGAAGCTGATATTAGAGCTAATGTTAGTAAGCACATTACTTTGACAGGTTATGCTAGTTTCCAAAATAATCAGTGGAATAACAATCCTACAGGTTTCGTAGTTGATGAAAACCAAATGGTTGTAGATACTGCAAATCCAGTTACTACTTACTATATTGATGGTTTGAAAGTAGGTGATGCTGCTCAAACTTCTTATGGTTTTGGTGCAGAAGTTAAATTAGGTGCTGGACTTTCTTTAGATCTTCAAGTATTACACTATGAAAGATTTTATGCTAAGTTAGAGCCTACTGACCGTGATGACTCTGCATTAGAAGGAGTTCAACCATTATTATTACCTTCTTACACTTTAGCTGACGCTGGTTTAGTTTGGAGATTCAAATTTGCTGGTTTAAATGCAAAAGCAAATGTAAATGTTAACAACTTGTTTGATGCAGTTTACATTTCAGATGCACAAGACAGGTATAGAGAAGGTGTTTCTAGAGATCAATTAGTTAACGATACTCGTGGATGGATTGGTTTTGGACGTACTTGGAATGCTGGTGTTAAATTATACTTCTAGTCTTTTGACATAAGAAAATAATTTATACCGAAAATTCAAGTTTGCCTTAGTTTTCAAAAAGCCGTCGTCCTTTTAATAGGATGACGGCTTTTCTAGTAAAGTAGCGCGAACAGGCTGTTCGCTCCGCTAATGCCAGCGCACTAATAAAAGTTCACGAGCATTAGCTTGGCGAACAGGCTGTTCGCACTACTTTTACTTTTTTATAATATAACCTTTCTTTGGATTTACTTTTCCGTCTACCATTTCAAGATATAATTGTTTTAATGCATCAAAATCATTCACAAATTCTAACTCAATCAATGATTTGGTATCTTTTATAAATGAAACCAACGACTTGTTGAGTGCGTTATTTGTTTGCTCTAGACCTTTCGCTTTGTACATTCGTTGAATGTGACTCGGAGCGAAGAAGAATTTTGATTTTGGAATTTTATTAAATGCGCCAACGCCTTTCCAGTCGGTGAGACCAACTAAGGTAATATGTTTCAGATTGTCACCCAGATTATCTGACAAAGCAATCAACGAGTTGAAATTTCCTGCAAAGTCAATAACAAAGGAAGGAATATTTTTCAAATCGCTGGTAGTATTTTCATAAGCAATCACTTCGTCATAATAACCAGTTGATTTTACGAAACCTACATTGCGAGCAGAAGTTAGACCAATGATTTTTTTACCATCGGTTGCTTGATTCTGTTTCAGCATAAAAGCCAAAGCCATTCCTGTTTTAGAAGAAGCACTAGTCAAAATGACTTGGTTCGCCTCTAAGAAATTTTCACTTTTTAAATAATGATAAATCAAAAATGAAGTAACAAACAACGGTTTAATGATTGGAAGGTAATCTTCCGTTTCTTCATTAAAGGTTGGATCTGCCGCCATTCTACTATAATGATTGTAAATAGGCGCAAGCTCTTTACGGTGTTCTGTCCCATCCGAAAAGCCGAAGGAATTGATATTAATCGGTGAGATGGTCAAAAAATCGGACATTGGAAAATAACCATAGCATCGTTCGCCAATCTTTATCGCATCATTTTTAGACTCAACAATTTCTCCATAGCCCCAAACTGGAATAATTCCATTGGTGTCATCAACTGGGAAGAATTCCCAATATTTCAATTGAAATCCGCTGACCGCATAAGTGATATTATTAGAAGTCAGTGCATATTTTTGAATTTTAAAACGAACTTCACCGTCGTTCAATACTATTTTTGTTGCATTTCCTTTGCTAACTTGATAGATGTTTTGCTTTTCTACTAAAAATGATTGGTTCATAAGTCTAATATTATAAACGTTAGGATTTTTTGCATGCTACTGTACAAAATGAAAAAATTGAACACGGAGGCACAAAGACACAGAATTAACTAATTATTCTTTAGTACTAATTTTCTCCGTGCCTTTGTGTCTCCGTGTTTAAAAATAAAAATGTATAGTACTATGGATTTTTTGATAATTATTATTTATAATCCAACCAAAGATAAAAAAGTATTGATTACTCCATTAAATTCTCTTAATTTTGGGATACACATAATATAATATCAAAATGTAATTATTAGCTATAGATTAATTTTAACTTGACAGTCGGAGACGATCTGACAGCAAAGCTCCGATAGCTATCGGGATACAGCTGACTTCTAATTACAAAAACAACCATCTTAGTATGCAATCAATGTATTTTACAGAAGAGCATGAACTCTTCAGAGAGTCTTTACGAGATTTCTTAAAGCTAGAAGTTACTCCGTTTGAATTGGAATGGGAAAAAAATGGAAAAATTG
>CAZMEH010000188.1:0-15816 GCA_964564885.1 uncultured Saprospiraceae bacterium
CTCGTTCTGGTATTCCTGTGAGTACTACTTTTATGGTATTGACTTTATTTTCATTGAATAAAATACCTGGAGACTTAGGAAGTATGGTATCTTCTGTATTCGATACAGATGCGAAACTAGGTGGGATGATATATAAATCCATTCTCGGTTATATCATTGCCTTTAGTTCTGCTATCGTTATTTACTTGTTAATTACTCGTCTGACGGAGAAGAAATTTATAGAAAATCCTGTTACAGACAAAGCGAGACCATTTTGGATGGTTGCGCAATGGCTTATCACAGGTTTCCTTTGGTTTCAATGGTTAACACAAGATTTAGCTAATATCTATGTTTACTTGAAAGGTGGTGAAGGACTTTCTACAGGCGGATTTGCCTTTTCTTTATTCATTTTAGTTGGACTATTAGGATACATTTTCTATCAAGCAGGTGGTAAGGTTCAAAACGTAGTTAGAGAAAAAACAAGTACTGCTGATATTCGTTCAGCAACCTTTATTGACCTTATTTATGGTATCATTTTATATATCTTCAAATACAATTACTTTGATTTATTTGAAGCGAAATTACCAATGAGTACTACTTGGATTTTCATCGGTTTGTTAGCAGGTCGTGAAATTGGTATTCGTTTGAACTTAGAGAAAAAACTGTCTAAAGCTACTGCGGGAATGGTTTTTGCCGATTTAGGTAAAGTATTCTTTGGTTTATTAGTCAGTGTTATCTTAGTATTTATTATTAAGCTGATTGGCGGATAGAGGTTTCTTAATGTACAATTGCCTGTGGTGAGAACTCGCTATTCAATGTTCAATTGATTTTTGCTTTAAATAACGGAGAGGTTAGACGTTTTTAAAACGTCTAACCTCTTTTTAATTGAAAAGTATAAAAAGCTAGACTAAGTTTATAACTCATTTTCGACACGTTCCAAAGGGCTTTGTACTACTTATAAACATAAAAATAGCGTATTGAATAATTATTCAATACGCTATTTTTATATTAAAAACAACTGCTTACTGCAATCTTCGAGTTCTCACCGAGGTTTCTGGACAGACTGCTCACTGCTTACTATTTAACTAGTGTAATCAAAATCATTGATGAAACCAGTGTTGAAGTCTCCTGTACGGAAACGCTCATCTTTCATTAGTTTCTGATGAAATGGAACAGTTGTTTTGATACCTTCTACTATAAACTCATCTAACGCACGTTGCATCTTAGCAATAGCCTCTTTACGAGTTTTTCCTTTACAGATGATTTTAGCCATCATAGAATCATAGTAAGGTGAGATCATATAACCTGCATAAGCGTGTGTATCTACACGAACACCATGTCCTTTTGGACTATGAAATGATGTAATCAGACCTGGATGCGGGCGAAAGTTTTTATAAATATCTTCCGCATTGATACGACATTCAATCGCATGACCAGATGGATAATAATTTTCACCACTAATTGGAATACCCGCAGCAATCTTGATTTGTTCTTTAATCAAATCAACATCCATTACTTCTTCCGTAACCGTATGCTCAACTTGAATACGAGTGTTCATTTCCATGAAGTAGAAATTTTTGTGTTTATCCACTAAAAATTCTACTGTTCCAACACCTTCGTAGCTAATAGATGAAGCAGCCTTTATAGCTGCGTCACCCATTCTTTGACGTAAATCCTCATCTAAAAAAGGAGATGGAGCTTCTTCTACTAGCTTTTGGTGACGACGCTGAATAGAACAATCACGCTCTGACAAGTGACAAACTGTACCAAATTGATCGCCCATTATCTGAATTTCGATATGGCGAGGTTCTTCGATAAACTTTTCTGCATAAATACCATCATTGGCAAAAGCAGTTCTAGCTTCATTACGAGCTAAGTTCCAGTTACTTTCAAATTCCTCGGGTTTCCAAACGATACGCATACCACGACCACCGCCGCCTGCGGTAGCTTTCAGTATAATTGGATAGCCAATTTCTTTTGCAACTTTCAACCCATCAGCTAGATTGGTTAAAAGTCCTTTTGTACCTGGAATAACAGGAACATTAGCTTTTATCATCGTGTCCTTAGCAGTGATTTTATCGCCCATGCGATTAATCATCTCTGCGGTAGGTCCGATGAATTTTACACCATATTCATTACAAACTTCTGCAAAATCTGCATTTTCTGATAAAAAACCATAACCAGGATGAATAGCATCTGCATTGGTAATTTCAACAGCAGCCATCAAGCGAGGTATATTCAAATAAGACTCTGCTGATGCTGGAGGACCAATACAAACCGCCTCGTCTGCAAAGCGAACATGAAGACTTTCTTTATCAGCAGTAGAATATACTGCGACAGTCTTGATGCCCATTTCTTTGCAAGTACGAATAACTCTTAATGCAATTTCTCCTCTATTGGCAATTAATATTTTATTGAACATACTTTTTCAATTAAAATGTAATTAGTTATTTTTTACACGTTCCTTAGTTAACTGGTAATCAATTGTTAAAAAAACGATAGACTATTACAATTGCGGTGTTTAAAATGTCAATAATTATGCTTAATTAAAGTAAAAAGCATAAAGAGCCACCAATTTTATGCAAAATAAAATTGCTATCAACAATAGACTAATAACCAATTAACGAATAACAAATAACTAGAAATTACCCATTAGGGTCTACTAAGAATAATGGCTGACCGTATTCTACAGGTGAAGCATCTTCAGTCAATACTTTAATAATTTTCCCGCTTACTTCTGATTCAATTTCATTGAATAGTTTCATTGCTTCTACAATACAAACAATCGAATCAGCCGTTACTGTATCACCAATATTAAGGTATGGTGGTTTCTCTGGTGATGGTGAACGATAAAACGTGCCAACAATTGGAGAAACTATCGTAATGTAGTTAGAGTTCTCATCATCATCAGGAGCAGTTGCGTTATTCGCTACTGGTGCAGCAGCATGCTGAGGAGTAACAGCCATTTGTGGTGCAACAGGCATTGGCGCATATTGCGGTTGCATTGCCATTTGTGGTGCAGACTGAATAGTGATGATCTTTGGTTCTGTCACTGACTTTTGTGCGTCAAAGTAATCACTTGAACGAATCGTCAATTTAAACTCTTTGTCTTCTAGTTGAAACTCACTTAAACCAGTTTCACCGATTAGTTTGATTAAATCTTGAATTTGTTGGAAATCCATATTTATTAGTTTTGAACTTTAACTTCAAAAATTAATCGACAACAGGTCAATTAATTTTTAAAGCGCAGGTTGAACGTTTAGTTAGCTTTATATCGCTCGACATAACTTCTGCTACGAGTGTCGATTTTAATTCTATCACCTTCATTTATAAAAAGAGGTACTCTAATCTCTGCACCTGTTTCCATAGTTGCAGGTTTAGAAGCATTAGTAGCTGTATTTCCTTTCAATCCCGGTGCTGTACTTTTTACTTCCAAAACAACGTGCATATCTATTTCACATTGAAGTGGCTGTTCTGTATTAGAGTTGTATAGTATATCTACTACGTCACCTTCTTTGATTAAATCATAGTTAGGGACAAAGTTTTTATTCAAGAACATTTGAGAATAATCTTCATTGTTCATAAAATGAAAATCTTCTCCTTCTGGATACAAGAATTGAAATTTTCTTCTTTCTACTCTTATTTCTTCTACTTTGTGTCCTGATGGAAAAGTATGACTGACAACCTTTCCGTTGCTCATACTCTTTAGTTTAGTTCTAACAAATGCAGGACCTTTACCTGGTTTTACGTGTAGAAACTCAACAACGCTATAAACGTCGTTACTATGTACCATGCAGAATCCATTCTTAATATCTGACGTCGTAGCCATTTTTACTGTATTTTTTATAACCTGTTACAAGATATTGCTACAAATATATAAAATTAGTTCTTTGTTATTGGTTCTAACTGTTGGATGAGTACTGTGGACAGTAATAATTATCTATTTTGCGCCGTCATAAGCCCATGTTAGATAGATTGCGCCCCAAGTAAACCCGCCGCCAAAGGCAGTCAAAATCAATTTATCTCCCTTTTTGAGTTGACTTTCATAATCCCAAAGACAAAGTGGAAGTGTACCAGCTGTGGTATTTCCATACTTTTCAATGTTGATCATTACTTTTTCTTTAGGAATACCTGCGTTTTTACCAACAACGTCGATAATTCTCATATTGGCTTGATGCGGAACGAGCCAAGTAATGTCGTCTGAGCTAAGACTATTTCGATCCATCACGGATTTGACTGATTCGGGCATTTTAGTGACCGCCATTTTAAAAACTGGGCGACCTTCTTGGTAAACAAAATGCTCTTTTGCCGCAACTGTTTCTGCTGATGTAGGTCTTCTTGAACCGCCTGCTGGAATACGTAAGTAATCAGCTCCACTTCCATCTGATTGTAAAACAGAGTCTACTATTCCGATACCTTCTTCTGTACTAGGTTCAAGTAAAACTGCGCCACCGCCATCACCAAAAATGATACAAGTTGATCGGTCAGTATAGTCAAGAATGGAAGACATTTTGTCTGCACCAATTACGATGACTTTCTTGTACATGCCGCTTTCGATAAACTTTGAACCAGTCGTCAATGCATATAGAAAACCTGAGCAAGCTGCACCAATATCATAGCTAAAAGCATTAACTGCCCCAACATTATGAGAAATCAAATTGGCTGTAGACGGAAATGGCATATCTCCCGTAATAGTAGCACAGATAATTAAATCTATATCTTTTGCGTCTGTCTTTGTTTTTTCCAAAAGTCCTTTGACCGCATTTGTGCCTATAACGGAAGTTCCTTTTCCTTCACCTTTTAAAATTCTACGTTCTTTAATGCCTGTTCGGCTACGTATCCATTCATCATTGGTGTCAACCATTTTTTCTAAATCGAAATTGGTCAACTTCGTTTCTGGAACCCAACCATGTACGCCTGTAATAGCTGCAAGTTGTCGTGACATAAAGAGTAATATTTTTTAAACCATTACTTAAGTAGCGTTCAAATAATAAAATTAGCACTTAGCTTTTGTCCTTTGAAATTATATTTCATTGAAAAGGCTCACCTTAATTTGGTTTACATTTTTCGCATCATCTAATTTCGAAAGAAAGTTGTCTAAACACCGAGCTTATTATTTAAATATTACTAAGAATAGTTCATTTCTTGAACAAAATACTTCCCGTGAATGGGAAAGTCCGACAAAATTAGAAAGCTAATCCGTATTTTTTAAATTATTTTTTTAAATTTCGGAAATTCGGTAGGTTAAACCAAATTGTATTATGGATTGATTATCTTGACAGGTAATAGATTGTATAAATCCATTTTGAAGTAGAATAAGTTTTAATATTATCTTTAAACGGAATAGGTATTCAACGGGTTCTTCTAGCGAAATTTCGTTTCCTAGGTCTTTGGTTTCTTGATTACTCAGGTGTAATCGCTGATTTGTAATTTTGAATGTAACTTGATATTCGTGCTCAAATTTCTTATTGAAATCAATAGCTAACTTTACAGAATTACCTTCTTTAGTGTTGCTTAAAGTTAGTAATTCATAGAGAATATATTTAACCTGATTATCATCACCAATTATATTAGAGAACGGATCATTTGAGATATCAAAGGACAGATCAATATCGCTGCTTTGTCTTATTTTTTTAACTAAATCTTGTATTAATTGACTTAATGAGAAAGTATGAATATGATAATTATCGCCAGCTGTTTTGAAAAATGGATTGATATTATCTAAATCTGCTACAATACTTTTTAAAATAAAATTATTAGCTTTTAGCAGTAGAGGTGTCTTCTCTTGAGTAACTCCTTGTTTCGTTTTTAAACTAAGGTTTTTTACAATAATATTATAAATACGATTATTTAAATTTTGTTTTTGAATTTCTAATTCATGTCGTTTTTGTTGATTGACTTGCAATTCTGTATAAAGAGTAGTGTAATCATAGATTGTCCAAAGAATATATTTATTCCCTTTAATACTTACTGGCGCAAATGTAAAATCATAAAAACCTTTTAAATTTTTGTTTGGTTGCTCAACCCTTGAAAATAAAACCTCTGGTGTACCTGCTTTCAAACTAATTAAATAGCTAAACATACTTTCAACGAAAGGAGACCATTCTAGAACAGGTTTATCTTTCAAATCTGTAGTTGAAAAAAGGCTATCACAACTTTCTACTATATAAGCACCTTTATCTAACAATAACATCTGATTAAAATCAATGTTATCGTTGTTTTCTGCTGGTTTTGTGTCGTTTAGATCTATGTTCATATTAGCCTAGAATTTAGGCAGGTAATAAAAAAATATTTAAAGCCTAAAAAACATATAATTTTATCAAAATGTGACAATGTATTTTTATATTTTAGTCTTTGCCTAATATTTTTCTACCTAACATTTGAAAAAGTTCTTCTACATTTTCGCCTGTTTTTGCACTAGTTGTTATATCATAAGGAATAGCTAACTTTTCTTTTATTTCAATAAGTTGCTCTTTAGTGACTAAATCCACTTTGTTGCCTACTATTTTGATAGCAACACCTGGGACTTTAGATTTTAAGTAAGCAATATCGGACGCTAGGTTAGCAAAAGTGATAGGTCTTGATAGATCGAAGACATAAATAATTCCGCTTGTACCCAAAAGATAGGAGTGAGGCACTTTGTCTTGAGAGACTTCGCCCGCAACATCCCAGAGTAGGATATTCAACCCTTCTCCATCAATATTAATTTCTTTTTTATTAACTACAACACCGATTGTAGTCAAATATCGTTCACTAAATTTACTGAAAATGAACTGTTGGAAAAGTGAAGTTTTTCCAACTCCAAAACTTCCCGTTAACATAACTTTTGTACTTATCATATTGGTAATCGTATCGAAACTCTTTAAGGAGAGTATAAATTGAGTATTAGTAATGAAATATAAATCACTTAGTCTTTATTTACAAAGATCATTGTTTTAAAACGTCACTAAATTACTAGCGACTTTCTATTTTTTAAGAAAAGATCTCTTCCTTAAATGCGATCTCTAGTTTTTTAGACATTTCCTCATTGAGTTTGCTTGTGATTAATTTAAGATTAACATCCATTTCATCATTAGCAAATTCTATGATATGTTCGTTTAACTCATCTGTTTCCTTCGCTGACAGTGAGCCAGAGAGTGCAACGGCGATATAATAGCCATAAAAATTTTGAATCCAGATTTTATAACTTCCATACTGTATCAAGTCTAACTCTTGCTTTTCTTGTTGAAACGCATCTTCCACAAATGACTTAATAGCAGTTAGCATTCCAGCAATCATATCCTTGTCCATCGTATTATTCTTAGAATAACTTCCGACAAGCAAGCCTGAATTGCGTTGAATAACATATACTTCTTGAATCAGCGGCACATCTAAATCACTTAGTACCATATCACCAGCCTGAATACCAAACAACTTAGATTTGAGTTGGCTAATGATACCTTTTGATGAAAAAGTATTCTGAACACGATCGTCAATCCGTTCTTTAAGCAATTGAAACTGGTGAGAAACATATTTTCGTATCATCTGACCTAAGACAGGATAAATGAGGTTGAGTAATTGTTCCTTTGATTCTTCTAGTTTTACTTCAATTAACTGATTGACTAATGCGCCAAATTCTTCGGGAAAACGTGTTTTTAGATCTTCCATCCGATCATTAAAAATAGGATCGATCTTTTTTTGCAATTCACTCCGATCATTCAAAATATGCTTTATAGAATCAATTTCTCTCCTATCCTGTTTTAATAGAATAGTCTTGAGTTGCTCTAGTAAAACGACATCTTGTGAATTATTTTGACTCATTTTTGAATATTGGTTAGAGAACTAATGGCTCATTCAGCATGGACAATAGAAAATGAATTTGATATAAAAAACATTTTCTATTGACAATCAAGTTATCCGTTAATCAAACGATTACTTACTTCTGCCAATAATCGACCTAAATCAGCCTTGTCAGTAGAGCTCACCGTATTAACTCGCTCATGAAGTCGTTGAACATTATCAGTCAACAATGCTTCTAGTTTGTCAAAACGAGCATTCATTGCTTCCTCCATTTTGTTAAAGCGATTATCCACATCAGCTTCTAGCTTTTGAAAATGCTCCTCTTTATCTTTATTACTAGCATCAAACTGATCCTGAATTCCTTTAAATTGAGTAGAGTATTCAGCCATGTGATTACCCATCAAAATATTACGGATAGTACTAATTTCTCCTAGAGTTGGTCCCGTATTTTGTTGGTTTGGATTATCCATTTATCTTTATCTTTAGATTTTAACCGTTCTTGGAAGTTTTCTTTTTTATAAAGGAGCCCAAAGAACTAGTTATATGACGATAAAAAAGCACTTAGGTACTTTTGCACTAATTTAAATATTAAAAACACAATAAACAAAAGATTTAATTAGCTTTTGCTCATTAAAAATGTCAGCTCCAAATATATGGAAACATATATTGTCAACGAAATGTAAACATATTAAAATGCTTTTAATATATAGAATTAAATCCACCAAGCGTTTAAAATATGTTCTTGAACTAATCTTTAAGCATATTTTAGGACTGTCCATTGTCTACACATCAGATAAAAATACGTTTTTAAAGAGTGATTTACCTAAAATAAATTACTCTTCTACTTCATTTGATGGTATTCCTAATTTTCGGAATGTTGATTTATTATTTGAAAGTCAGATAAAAAAACAAAAAAACAAAATAAATATTCACAAAAATAAACCTGCGTTCTTTTTTCATGGTGATAAAAAGTCGGTTTTACCATTCGATCCCTTTGCACTTATTTTCTATTTGGTCAGTCGGTATGAAGAATACACAGCGACCGAATTTGATAATCATGGAAGGTTTGCTGCGAATCAAAGCATCGCTTTTCAATACTCATTTTTGCAGAGACCATTGGTGAATGAATGGATATTAGAAATTAAGGCTATTTTAAAACAGTATTATCCAAACCTACTTTTTAAAGAAAGGAAATACAAATTCACACCAACTTATGATATTGATTATGCTTGGTCATATCAGCACAAAGGTCTTTTTAGAACAATTGGAGGAACTGCGAGGGATTTTATAAAGAATAAAAAAGGCTTTGCTCAACGTATTCAAGTTTTGAAAGGACAGGAACAAGATCCATATTTCACTTTTGATTATTTAGATAAACTACATCAACGCTTTGAATTAAAGCCAATTTATTTCTTTTTAGTTGGTCAGCGTGGCGAGTACGATAAAAATATTTCTATTCAAAAAAAAGCTTTTCAACAATTAATTAACCAAATTGGATCGCAATATCAAATTGGTTTACATCCTTCTTATGCTTCTAATTCAGCATTTAAAATACTACAAAAAGAGCAGAACGATTTAGAGAAAGTTGCTAAACAATCCATTATTAAAAGTCGTCAACACTTTTTGAAATTATCTTTTCCAGACACTTACCGCAACCTCATCAGGTTGGGAATAAAAGAAGATTACTCCATGGGTTATGCTGCTCAGATTGGATTTAGGGCAAGTATTGCTTCCTCGTTTTATTGGTTTGATTTAGAAAATGATGAAACAACAGATTTGCAAATTTTTCCATTTCAACTGATGGATATTACGTTAAAAAACTATTTGAAATTATCACCTGAAAAGGCGATTGAAGCAGCAACAACGATTATCAAAAATACAAAAGCCGTCAATGGACAGCTAATGACTTTGTTTCATAATAATTCGTTTTGTGAGCAAGAAGGCTGGGAAGGTTGGCGAAAAGTGTATGAAGAAATTTTAAAAACGCTCTAATTCTGACGTCTCGCTCTTGATACCTTTTCGGTTAAAGTTTTTAGTTGAAAACATCAGTTCTTTGACCATTTTGGCAAAAATGGTCAAAGAACCAAAAAATCAATCAGCATTATTCTTTTTTAGAATCAAAATCTCTTCTTTTTGAAAAGGTATAAATCGCTGATATTCATATTTTTTCAAAACACTATAGTTAGGTAGTTCACCAAAAGAGATAACATATTCTAAGCTTCTATTCGAAACAGCTTTTTTAAAAGAAGTGATGTAATCATAGTATAGAGGTATTTCGCCTTCTTGTTCAATCCAAGCTTCACTTGATTCGTAGCCACCCTCTATATCCTTGAAAGTGATACCTTTTTCATTTAAATGATGAATAGCGTCCCAACGTAGACGATTCCAGTTTAAATAATCCTTAGTGCTGAAAACGCTAAAGAGTATCAAAATCATAAAAGGTAAAATCATTTTGTAGGAAAACTTAACAGATATTTCTTTGGGTAAACCAGATATGATACCTAAGAGCATTAATATCAATAAAGGTAAAGTGTATCTATCAAAAAATGCGGGTAGCAGTACAATAAAGGGTAAGTAGGTAAGAAAGGCCAACCAAAAAAATGAATTCTTTTTAGGTATTTTAGAATTAGTAAATAACTGCCAAATAACATTTAAAAGATAAAAGATTAATAAAAAACCACCGAGTAAGGTCAAAATATTAATAGCTATCCAAATCACTGAAGAAGCAGTTGTAAGGTTGTTTGCTTGTATGAGGTAAGCGTCTTTTAATGTTTTAGGACCAACGCCTAGATTATAAAAAATATTACCTGCTGGGAATTTTGCGAAGCCTAAAAATAAAATACCTATTAGAGGTAGGCTGATTATAGCAAGATATTTTTTGGCTTTTGTTGTCATCGTTTGCCATAATGGTCGGGTAGCAAATAGTATTAGCGGAAAGAAAAATAAGCCCGAAAACAGAAATACTCCTCCTAAGCGAGGAAGTAAACGCAAAAACGCTTGCACTAAACCATTTATTGAGGTTAACGAAGCCAATAAATCGGTGATCTGTCCTTGTCCAGTATGAACATGACCTAAAAAATGCTTTAATAGCCACATGCCTGAAATGGTAATCATCAAAGGAATAAGTGCCCAGATCTTCCAACGTTTTTGTATTAAAAAATAGGCTAAATATGCAACAGGCAAAAATAAACCGACTTGACGGATGGATGCTGCACAGAAAGTTAATAATCCAGCAAGAAGTAAATTATAATGAATACTTGTGAGATCTAGCGCTCTAAAATAATAGACTAATGCCCAAATACAACAGGTTAAGAATGGAACATCTGTCATAAAGGTAAAGGACAAAGAAAAGAAGATAGGATTGAAGAAAATCAGAATTGCGCCTAGTAAGGCTCGATTTTTACTTTTAGTACTATCCAAAATTAATTGGTAAGCTCCGAGTATTGTAATTAAACTTAAAATTAAAACGGAAAGTCGTAAAATGGTGTAAGAGTAACCAAAGATGGCAGAAAATAAATAGCCCCAAATCATTTGCCCAAATAAATTGAGTGAAACAATATCTAAAATTACCCAATTCCCTGCAAGTAATTCCTTCACACTATAGGCGTAGACCCAATCGTCGTTGAGAGGGAAATCTCCAATTGGATTTACAATTAGAATAGCTAATAGCCAAATAATGGTTAGAAAAATTTTAGGATAAGTATCTATCTGTTTATAAAATTGCTTCATAAAGCAAAAGTAGATAAATCAGCGAATTATTAAGAAGAAAGTGTGGGAAACCGAACCATTAAAATAAAAAAAATCCAACCTAACTAAATAGATTGGACTTTATGTTGAGGTCGCAGACGGATTCGAACCGCCGTACAAGCTTTTGCAGAGCTGCGCCTAGCCACTCGGCCATGCGACCCTTTTGATTGCAGGTGCAAATATAAACTAATTTACTATTGCACCAAAAAAAACAACGAATTCAAAACACAGAACTTCAAAAAAAGTTTTAAAATAATTGAAATTAATGGTTGAATGTGTAAAAAACAGGCTCAACAATCAAAGAAATGAGGTTCTTTATGATTTTACATGATGTTTGAATCAATAATAATTAAATTTATTATTTTCGATATTCTTACATTATTTAACAAAACACGTAAAATCATAAAGAACCAAAATAATTAATCTTCTGGTTCAATGCTTTTCATGATTTTGAATAAAGCTTTATAGTTAGCTGCTTTATTTAACCAATCTACACTTTCCTTAAAAGAGTCTTCATCAAAAGTATCTACATCATCTGCACCAAATACTTTTCCACCATTTCTTGTGTATATCACCATTTTTTCTTGTTCGTAGTAAAATGCTTTCGCTGTAGACGGATCTGACATATTAGGCATTGAAGTTGCCTTATAAACGCTATTGTCTTGATTGAATAGAAACTCTTGGTATCCTCTATTGTCACCTTGAATAGTCATAACAATAATTTTTTTCAATACTTGAGCTCCACCTTCATTATTAAAATAAAGGGTTACGTTTTGATTGTATTTACCAATTTTAGGAACAGGACTATTGTTTGCGTTCAAGTTTAAGCGATGAGAGATGTATGATTTATTTTGAATATTCATATCAATTTCTTGATTATATTCATTTACAGTCTCTAATTTTAATTGATATTCCATCGCTCTTGCAGACTTAAGCTCTAGATCTACTTGCTTTAGAGAATCTAAATAATCTGATTTTGCTTTTTGCCCAAACATGGCAGAAGAAGCAGACAATAAAACGACAAGACAAGTTATTATTTTAATACTTTTCATCTGTATAATTGATTTGTAATAATTTTTCAAATTGAAACGGTACAAAAATAAGGATTTTACAGGTTGATTTCCAATTGAAAAATCTTGATTTTATATTTTACTAATGTTTATTCTACTTTAATACGAATATAATTGAAGTAGTAACATAATTTATGATTGAAAATAGGAATGTTAGTTCTATATTTAAGAGGCATTGATTTGCAATTTATCCGCTGTTGTAGACTTTTGCATGCCAGCCCTAATTAATTTTCACTTTAAATGCCGTCATTCAGACAAGGCTTTCTCCATTCAAAAACTAATATTATTCAAATTAAAATATAAGCACCTCAAACTATTCAAACATTCTAATGTTTAACGATTTGGAGCCTATCAAAAGTATTCAACTAATTTAATAAACTACTAGATAAATATGCAATCAGATAAACCAATTAGGTATTTGGATAATATAGATATCAAAGAAATTTTTTGCCCAGCTAAATCGGCAAATCCTATCTCTGGTCATAGTCAAAAGAGTTTTAAAAAAGGTGACTATGTTTATATGCCAGATGAATATGCTGATAGAATATTTTTCTTATTAGCAGGTAAAATTAAAATAGGAATGTATTCTGGTGATGGTAAAGAAATTACAAAATCGATCCTTTCTACAGGTGATATTTTTGGAGAGTTAGCACTAGTCGGTCAAAATATACGTAGAGATTTCGCCATTGCAGTGGAAGATACAAAGGCTTGCGTCATCACAATAGACGAGATGAAAGCCTTAATGAGACATCATACTCAACTGAATATTTTTATGATACAACTGATAGGTAATCGTTTAGTGAAAATGGAAAAACGGTTAGAATCTTTAGTTTTTAAAGATTCTCGAACTCGTATTGTTGAGTTTTTGCATGAACTAGCAAAGGATAGAGGTCAGCGAGTAGGTTACGAAACGTTGGTCAGAGGATTTTTGACACATCAAGAAATTGCAAACTTGACGGCTACTTCTAGGCAAACCGTTACTACTGTTTTAAATGAATTGAGGCGAGGAAATATCATTACATTCGATCGTAGAAGGTTGTTAATTAGAGATTTAGAGAAATTGAAATGATGATATACTTCTTTAGAGTCACTTAACATCTAACTTAAAAATCCGTTAAAACCCATTTATACATCAAAAAAATACCTATCTATGCGTTCTAATTAGAGTTACGAGTTTTGGATGATGAATCCACGGTTACTAAATTTTTAAAGTTTAGTAAACGTAAAACTCTTCATGGTTCAAAAAAGATACAGTGAAGCAATTTTTTATATTATTCGGATTTATATTTTTGAGTGCAATGGCAATAGGGCAACGCCCGACTTCTAGCTTTCCGCCATCAGCAAATGATGAAAATCAAGTTACAGACACTTCCAAGGTTGAAATACTTTATGCAGAAAATTTAATTGGTCGATTGAATGGCGGCTTGCGTGTAAAAACCTTAGTTGGCAATGTTCAGTTGCGTCAAGATGATGTTGAAATGCGCTGTGATAGTGCGATAATCAAGGGAAATGATGTTTCTGCTTATGGCGATGTCATTATTCAACAAGGCGATAGCGTTCAGATTTTTGCAGATTCTGCTTATTATTTTGGTGATGCTCGGGAGTCTATTTTGACTGGAAATGTGGTTTTGACAGACGGAAAAGCAACGCTTTACACCGACCGTTTGGATTATGATATGAATACTAAAATTGCTATTTATAAATCTGGTGCAGTGCTGGAAAATGAAAACACTAAATTGTATAGCGAACGAGGTTATTATTATACACAAACCAATTTGGCATATTTTGGTGGCGATGTAACGATTGAAGATCCTGAATTTTCGCTCAAAGCAGATACTTTAAAACTAGATACCGATAAAAATATCTCCTATTTCATAGGGCCAACCAATCTTTTGACCAAAGACGGAGAACGTATTTATTGTGAAAGCGGTTTTTATGATTCTCAAAAGGAATATGCAGAGTTTGAAGAACGGGCAAGATTCCAGAGCGAAGATGGTTTTGCGAAAGCTAAAAAAATAAAATACGACGGAAAGAACGATAAAATAATATTAGAAGGTGATGCTTATTTTAAAAGTGAAGAACAAACCGCCGAGTCTGATTTGATTATTTATGATACGGCAAAAAAACAATTCTCTACTAATGGCGTTACGACAATTCAGGATGAAGGACGAGTAATTGTGAGTGAAAAATCATTTTATGATGATAGCACAGGTGTAGCGGTTTTTGTTGGAAATGTTTGTATTAGCGATTCCAATCAGATTATTTGCGCAGACAGTATTCGTTATGATGAAGAAAACCGAATTGGAAAAGCATTCGGGAATGTGGTGTCAAGGGATACGGTTGAAAATATCACGGTTGAATGTGAGCGCATGATTTATAATGACAGTACTTCCTCGGTTTTAGCAACAGGTCGACCGTTGATGACTTCCTTAGTCGAAGATGATACCTTATTTCTTGCTGCGGATACGTTGTATTCATTTAGTCAAGATACCGTGAATTTTGATTCGCTTCGGGTGATTGTTGCTCAAAAAAATGTTCGATTATATAAAAGTAATTTTCAAGCCATTTGTGATTCATTGGTTTATAGTGCGGGAGATTCGCTGTTTCAATTCTTTTACGATCCCGTGCTTTGGTCAGATACTTCGCAGTTCACCGGAGAAGTCATTAGTGTTTTTCTAGCCAATGAACAAATTGATAGAATAGAACTCAATCAAAAAGCATTTCTAATCAATTCCTCCGACGAAGTATATTTTAATCAAGTGAAAGGTCGAACGATTTCGGCTTATTTTGAAGACGATACTTTAAAAACCATGCTCGTCAACGGAAATGGAGAAACGCTGTATTTTGTTCAAGATGATGATAAAGCATATATCACTGCCAATAAAACGCAATGTAGCAACATGAAGCTTTATTTTAAAGAAAATCAAGTGCAAGACATTATGTTTTATGGTCAGCCAGTCGGCAAAGCGCATCCGATGAAAGGTATTCAAACAAAAGCATTAGAGATTGATGGTTTTCAATGGCGAATGAAAGAAAGACCTGCATCAAGCGCAGATTTGAAAGTTATTCCTATTAAAATCATAGAAAAACCTGTTCTTGAAGTAGAAGAAGAAACGGAAGAAGTTTATATAGAAACAGAGAAAAAGTAATTTTTTGCATAAAAAAACCTCAAACATTTTTAAAACGTTTGAGGTTTGGACTTGTAATACTCATAAGAGTCGGACGCCTCAAAGGCGTCCGA
>CAZMEH010000189.1:0-12073 GCA_964564885.1 uncultured Saprospiraceae bacterium
GCTGGTAAAACGACTTATTACGCAGTGCCAATTTCAGCGTTTGAAAATGCTTCTACAGATGCATTGCCATTGTCTACCGCAAGTAAAGCAAAAATGGCTGCTTTTGCAAAAGCGACTCGTAAGAACCTAGATAGTAATGGCGCAAAAGAACGCAAAGTAACGTTAAAAGAGTTAGGTTTGAAATCTTCAAATCCTAAAGTTGGCTACAATCCGCCAGTGAATATGATAAAGGGTGCAATTTCATTGAGTTATGCTATTGGTAACAAAATGAGTGGAATGAATGCTACAAAAGGTGGTGAAAGGATGTCTGTTTCTCATTATTTGTCGACGCCTGTTCAACGAAAATTGGTGGCGATTGCAGATACAACAAAGCCATCTAACAGTGGAATAGAAACAATTTTCAAATATGAGCCGAAAGCTAAGACAGGAAATCAAGCGAAAGGCGGAGACAGGAGAATCAACAAGAAACCTAATAAAAGAATACCTAAAGCATATTTTAAACCTGGTATTTCAACGAAACCTGGAAATGCAATAAAAAGTCAAACGCCACAACCTCCAGGGAGACCATCTCCTACTTTTCAACCAAAACTAGGAAAGTACACGGTTCAGTTTCAAGCTTCTCGCAACTTGTATGCGACCTCGACTTTACCGTTTGGTGATGTAGAAGTGGAACAAGCATCGAATGGTTATTATCGTTATTACACAGGTTCGGCTGCGGATTTGAATGAAGCGCAAGTTTTATTGTCGCAAGTACAAGCTAAAGGTTTTGCAGATGCTTTTATTACCAAGAAGAAAATCGTCAAAGATATCACGAGAGCACTTAGTTTTCAGACTAAAGGCGTCGATAATTTATCTTATAAAGTCCAATTTCAGACAGCGAAAAATTATTACACCATTGATAAAAAAATATTTACGGAAGTTTTAGTTATTGACACAGAAAATGGATGGTTCAGATATTACACAGGAACGGCTTATAACTTATCTGATGCCGACAAATTGTTGAAAACGGTACAAGCAAAAGGCTTTCAAGACGCTTTTATTGTTACATTTGAAGACGGGAAACCTAGGAAATGATGGAATGTGTGATTGTTTGAATGTGAGAATGCAAAATATTTTTCTTACATGAGTTTTTAAACAAGTCCATTATCTTGTTCACACAATCAAATATTCAATATTTTGTTAAAAAACCTAATCATATATTTATTTATAAATGTCTTGTGTTTGCAAATGGTGCAAGCACAAGACATTCATTTTTCGCAGTTTCATGCTGCGCCATTAAATATTAATCCTGCGAAAACAGGCGTATTTGATGGAGATATTCGGTTAGTTTCCAACTTTAGAAGTCAATGGACATCCGTTCCAGTTTCTTACACGACAACTTCGTTTTCTTATGACCAAAAATTATTCAATGATGGAAGATTAGGTGGTAATGGCTTAGGCGGCGGATTATTTTTTAATTTCGACCAAGCAGGCGATTCTGAATTGACGTTGCTGCAAATCGGCGGAAGTATTTCTTATGCACAACAAATTAATAAAACCAATTTCTTTTCCGTTGGTATGATGGCAGGATTTGGACAACGACGTTTCAATACTGCTAATCTAACTTTTGATGAACAATTCATTGATGGAACATTCATTGATAGTGCGCCAATTACAGAAAATTTTCTAAATACTAGTTTGTCATTTGCTGATATGGCAATTGGTGTAGATTGGAATATTCAAATTTCTAAACGACTAAATTTCAGCCTAGGCGGCTCCGCTTGGCACTTAAATCAACCTGAATATAGTTTCTTCGGAGACAGCGATAGCAAGTTACCATTGAAATGGGGCATTAATTTGGATGCTGTTATTCAAATGTCAGAAAGGGTTGATATAATGCCGTCAGCTATTTATTTTCATCAAGGTGGATTTGATGAACGCCTTGTCGGCATGTACGTTCGTTATCACCTCGATCAGCGAAAATCTAAAAATAAGGCGATTCTATTTGGAACTTGGTATCGTCTCAATGATGCGGTCATTGCTTCTATTGCCATGGATTATGGGTTTTGGCGAGTTGGTGTTAGCTATGATATTAATACGTCTCCTTTTTCGGCTGCTACTCGCAGTTATGGTGGCTTTGAGATTTCTACTCAATATATCGTTCAAAAAGTTAAACCATTAAAAAAACAAAAAACTTGTCCGATTTTTTAAGAAATAGAGTATTGCTTTTAAACAAGTTAAATAAGTTGGTTTAAAGGTTTTTATTGAACTAGGTTCGAAAGTATTTTTTTTCTTTAAAAGAATTGGAGTACAAAAACAAAGTCCTGAACTCTTTATAAATGTAGAAACCAAGTTATGAATCTTTTTTCAGATTCGATTAGTAATAATAACAAGAGAATTAGGTACTTAAGTGGCAAGCAGCACCAGCTGACTTGCCATTTTTTTATTTTCTTTATAATGGAAATTAAGAATCACCAGTCATTTTTCATGGAAAATATTTTGTTGTATCCACTGAGGCTTCGGGGCAGGCGTACTTTACAGGTTGGACGGGAATACAGGTTTTGGATTAAGACCTAGTGGCTCAAGTCAGAAGTAGGAAAGAGTTTTAACATTCAGATAAAGAAGAATTTAGCCTATTAAAACTATCAGTCTATTCGGTCTAGCCGTACTAGTCAAAAGTGAGCACATAATTTTTTTTAAAAACAAAATCTTATTCAGGCCCTTCTTATGAATGAGCTTCATATATTCGTAAGATAAAACTCAAATCCAAAATTTTCATAGCTTTTTGACAACTTTGCAAAAATGAAAACCTACTTTCTTTCAACGGCTGATGACTCATTGGAAGGAAATCGCAAAAAAATTCAAAGAACCTTTTTTATCTACTCTAAATATATATATTGAGAATAATCTAAACTTATTCTTTCACAAGAAACATATGATCATGAAGTCAGCCTTGTCATTCCTATTAGTCTTTTCTTGCTTACTTATTAGCTTTAATAGTTTTTCCCAAACCAAATTGGAAAAAAAATACGCAAGGGCAATATATTATTACGAAACACAACAATTTTCAAAATTATCTGCCTTGTGTGACACATTAATTAAAAAAGACAAAAAAAATCCTGTCCCTTATTATCTAAAAGTAAATGCTTTGGATTTAAATAAAGATAGACCGACAAGAGACGAAAAGCTATATAAACAAATAGAGGAATTGTATTCAAAATCAATTTCGCTTTCGAACGAAACACATTATGCTAGTTATTTTCAAAGAGCCTATTTTTATAATCTCAATTTCAAATATGATGAAGCGTTAGAGGATTATAATACTGCTTTAGCGTTAGCTGATAATCCGAAAAAAGCTGTTGCTATACTTTTAAATAGAAGCGGTATTTATCAATCATTGTTTGAGGATGAAAAAGCAATGACTGATTTGAAAATGATATTAGATTATGATGAAAATGATATTGGCGCAATTATTAATATTGGTATGATTCACTTAGGTAATATGAATTTTGAAGCGGCAAAAAAATATTTTGAACATGCTTTAGAATTAGACCCTAAATATATTCTTGCTCTAAATAATATGGGCTATGTCCTATCAGAATTAGAAGATTATGAAGGATCTATTAAGTATAATAATGAAGTGTTGAAACTTTTACCAACGTTTGACTCCGCTTATAATAATCGTGGTTTTGCAAAATTCAAACTTGGCAAAATAGAAGAAGGTATAGCGGATATAGAAAAAGGTATTGCATTAAATCCTACAAATTCGTTTGCTTATCGAAACCTAGCGGAAATATATAAAACTCAAAAAGATTATAAGAAAGCATGTGAATATGTTGAAAAGGCAAAAGAACACGGGTTTTTGAAAGAATATGAAGGTCGAATAAAAAGCTTGAATGCGCTTTGCATAAGGCAGTAATATTTACGATTTTAGATGTACAATTTTCTTGCTAGAAGAAGGTTGTAACTATTTGACTGCGACATTTGCAGTCGTAAATTGTACATCTAAAATCGTAAATGTATGGACTTAATATTTGTCAACAATTGAAAAAATGTCATCTATCCCAAAAACCGACTTTTCAATTCAGGCGTAGGCAACATACAGCTTTCCTGTTTGCCAAACCATTTGTACCGATTTTTAGCAATATAATCATAGACGGCATCTCTGATGAATTTTGGAACAACAAAAAACACAGCCGACAATCGCCAAATTTTCTTGTCAAAATACTTTACTAAGCGTAATGGCGCATCTGACTTAGTGTAAAAGCGTTCGCCTTCAATTAAGACCACAGAATTTAAATTTGTACCGCTCATATTGAACTTAGTCAAATATTTTTGACCAACATCAGATTGTAAAGAAGCGTAATGAATCTTTCCATTTGTATCATTATCAATACAAAATTGAATGGAATTATTGCATAAATTACAAACACCATCGAACAATAAAATAGGATATTTTTCTTTTTGCTTTTCCATATTAATATTTATTAAATCAATAAAATAATTTGACATCTGAGGTGTGACCTTTGATCCCTAACTAAAATACAAACAAATCTAATTATTATTTAGTTGTTTAAAATCATATCAAATAAAATTACTTTTTTAGTTGACTGATTATCAAACTATAAAATGCTATTTCTTAAAAAGAAAGACTGTTTTTTAAAAAAATTACACTTTATAAAACAACCTTATTTGAAAAAATAATTCTTATCTTTGTGGAAAAATACCACCTTTAAATGTTAAATAATCGTCGCACTATATATAATTCATTCCATAAAGTTGTTTTTCTTACGCTTTTTTGCGCATTAGGCTTTGTGATGCCTACTTTTGCGCAAGATTCTACAGGTACGCCCGTAGTGACAGAACCTACTGAGCCAACAACGGATCCAGTAGAAGAGAATCCTACAACAACTCAAGATAATCCGACAACCAATCCTGTAGCTACGCCTACGACAACAATTACGACTTCTCAGCCAGTAGTTGTTTATGATAACCCTGTAACGCCAGTTCAAAATAATACAACAACAACTAATCGACCAGTAACTCCAGAGCCAATAACAGAAGATGCAAATTCAGATTACAATCCATTTGAATTAGTCAAAAAAGGTAATTCGTTTTATAACGAGCCAGTGATTGAAGAGGATAAAGAAGAACCAGAACCAGTAATTGATGAAGCACCAAACCCTGCTGATATTCCAATGGAAAACCGCAACTTTGAAATTGACGAAACTAATCCATTTGAGTTAGTGCAAAACGGTCACCTTTCAATATTTGCATTACAAGGAACAGATAGCAAGGCAAAAAAGAAATCACCAATTAAGAAAAAGAAGAAGGCTAAGAAGAAGCAAAGAAAACCACTTTTTGATGGTTCTAAATTGAACTACGAAGCTTTTGCCAAATTCTTTGGATTGTTGATGATTATGGGTTTCCTATCATTTTTAATGAATTCGTTTAGAAATGATTTACAAAAAATATATCGAGCGTTTATGAACTCCAACATGATGACACAATTGTATCGTGAAAAAGGTAGTTTACTCAATATGCCATATATTCCGTTATATATTTTGTTTGCCTTCACTGGTGGAACATTTTTTTACTTAGCCGCAGATTATTATAATCTATCTATGTTAGGAAGCAAAGGTCTTTCTTGGCTAGTTTGTATAGCTGGAATTGGTGGTTTTTATTTATTTAAGCATTTATTGCTAAAGTTAATGAGTATTATATTTCCTTTTGGAAAAGAAATAAATCAATATCACTTTCTTATTGGTATATTCAATCAAATCATAGGACTTACACTTATTCCTTTAGTAACAATAATAGCGTTTGCACCTCAAAATATTAAGCTATTTGCTATTTATAGTGCGTTAGGAGTTATTGGAATTATCTTTCTGAATCGCTTCTTTCGCTCTATTGCAATAGCAAGTAAGTTTATAGCATTTCATAAATTTCATTTAATTGTTTACCTTTGCGCTGTTGAAATAGCTCCAATTTTTATTATAGCGAAGTTATTAATAGGATAATAATAGATTTTGGACGTGCTAATTATTTAACAGAGCTTCTTAAAAAATAGGTTGAATGGCAACGAAAGTAGATGTGAAGCCAACAGTAGTCAAAACAATTCTTGTTTCTCAACCACAACCGTCACAACGTTCTCCATACTTTGACTTAGAAGAGAAATACGGAATAAAGGTGGATTTTCGCCCTTTTATTCATGTAGAAGGAATTTCTTCAAAAGAGTTTAGAAAGCAACGTATTCGTATTGAAGATTTTACTAGTATCGTATTGACTAGCAAAACGTCTGTTGATCACTTCTTTAGAATGTGTGAAGAGATTAGATACAAGATGCCACAGGATACTAAGTATTTCTGTACATCGGAGGCTATTGCGTTATATTTGCAAAAGTTTATTGTTTATAGAAAACGTAAAGTTTTTTTCGGACAGCGTTCTTTAGCAGATTTAGCACCTTATTTGAGTAAACATAAGAAAAAAGAAAACTTCTTAATCCCGTGTTCTGAAGTAGGCAAAGCAGACTTTGAAGACTATATGGCAAAGAATGAATTTAAATTCAGCATTGGTCATATGTACAAAACGGTAAGTAGTGATTTATCTGATTTGAGTGATATCGTATATGATATGCTAGTTTTCTTTAGTCCGTTGAGTATCAAGTCGTTGTATGAGAACTTTCCAACCTTTATGCAAAATCAAACTCGTTTTGCAGTTTATGGTTCGAAGACGGTTCATGCAGTAGAGGAAAAAGGATTAGATATTAATATCAAAGCACCTAATGAGGTAACTACCTCTATGACTACGGCAATAGGTCATTATCTTAAAATTTCTAATGAAAGAGTTTCTTAATACTTAAGGTTAGATTTTATGATAAATATAAAAAGCGGTTAATTCTTAATTGAATTAACCGTTTTTGTGTTTGTACTACCTGCTTTAGCAGCCGCCCGAAGTGAAGAAACAAGTATTAGTTAAGATTTAACCGTAATTACGGTTTCTAAATATATTTTAAATAGCTATGATTTTTTTTCATTTTTCAATCTTGAGCCCCATTTTATCAGTGCTTCTACTACGACGCCAGGCTTGAGCGGTTTACTCAAATAGTCATCCATACCAGCATTAAGACACTTTTCTCTATCTCCTTGCATGGCATTTGCAGTCATCGCAATAATGACGGGACGGTTTGGAACTTTAGGTGCGAGATGAACAATTCTTCTAGTTGCTTCTAGTCCGTCCATTATAGGCATTTGAACATCCATCAATAAAATATCATAATGTTGTTTCTTTAACGCATCAATAGCTTCTTGACCATTTGCAACCACATCAATAGTATAACCTTGTTTTTTTAATAAAAAGATAACTAGTTTTTGGTTAATAGGATGATCTTCTGCAACTAATATTTTTAGTGGCAATTTCTCAGAGAGTAATTGTTTTTCAGTGGATACTTGAATATTAGAACTTGTTATTTTCTTTAAATTCTGTGGTAATAATAGGTTTTTAATATTATGTCTTAATGCGGATATTTTTAGTGGGTTATTGAGAATTGAAGTAAGAATATGACGTTTTCTAATTTTAGCACTATCCGCATGAGTTAAGCCTATAATAATAATAGGTGTGCTTTTTCCGCTTGCGGTAAATCGTATTCTCTTCTCCAATGATGTTCCTCTAAAACCAGACATATATTCATATATCACGATTAAATCGAACGGTTGTTTGAGTGCCAAAAGAGCTTCTGTATAAGTGCCCGCCAATGTAAAATCCGCTTTCCAGAAAGCAAGTTTATGTTTTAAAGTATTTGTTAATGAAGGTTGATCAACAATTAATAAGACCTTTTTAGCTTCAATAATTGGAATAGGACTAATATGATAGTTCTCTTTAATTTCTTTAGCCTCTTCGATTTTTCCTAACTGAACGGTAAACGAGAAAGTTGAACCTTTTTGACCATCTTCAGGATTACTAGTTATCCATATTTCACCATTCATCATTTTGACCAAACGCTGAGAAATAGCTAATCCAAGCCCCGTGCCACCATATTTTCGTGTTGTCGATGCGTCTACTTGCGAAAACTGTTGAAACAATTTCTCCTGCTTGTCTTTCGGAATACCAATGCCAGTATCAACAATGTCAAATTGCAAAAGGGTTGATTGTTCGTTTTCTTCAACCTTAAAGACATTTAAATAAACGGAACCTTTATCTGTAAATTTAATAGAATTACCTATTAGGTTGGTTAAAATTTGCTTGATACGAGTAACGTCGCCAATCAATTCTGAAGGAACGGCTTCATCTAATTGGTAAAGCATCGTTAAGCGTTTGGAATTACCTTTGACAGAGAGTAGATCTAATATTTCTTCAATAGCAGACTCTAAGTCAAAAACTTGTTTCTCCAGTAGCATATTACCAGAGTCTATTTTAGAAAAATCTAAAATATCGTTGATAATGGTAATTAGATTTTCACCGCTTAACCTAATTGTATCAGTATAAGTTTGTTGCTCATTGGATAGTTCCGTTTGTGAAAGTAAAGTTGTCATTCCGATTACGCCATTCATGGGCGTGCGAATTTCATGGCTCATGGTGGCTAAAAACTCAGATTTAGCCCTAGTAGCTTCTTTAGCTTCTTCCACAACTTTTGTGAACGATGCCGCAAAACGATGTGAAAGTATTAAGGACTGAAAGAAGAAAAATGATAAATAGCCTAGGAACGATAGAATAGGAATAGGTGCAATTAAACGAAAATAAGCCATGATGGTGATACAGAAAACAATAAATAGGATTGAAATACTAATGAGTGCATATATAGCACCTTCTCTTTTATTAATCGTTGCTCGTATAAAAATGTAAGTACCATAAATAATGCAAAAGATTAGCATTATTAAATAGTAATTAAGGACTTTTGTGTAAACGATTGCTGGTGTTACTAAGGTCAGAAGTATTAATGCAGCAGAAATAACTTGAATGCCTCTTATGGCAGGTTTATAAGTTTCTTTTGGGAATAATTGTAAAATAAATTCTACAAAAATCATGATACTAGTATACAGAGCGATATATTCTAGTATTATTGTAAACTGCCATTTCAGTTGAACTAAGCTATGTAATACGTACATTTCAGAGCCAATGATTCGATAACTATAGGTTAAACAGAATAAAGAAAACCATAAAACGGCTTTGTCGTGTCGTCCAAAAGCAAACAAGCCTAAGAAAAATAGACCTCCCATCAACAAACTTCCTGTTAATAATAAACTATGAGCTAGATGGTTTTCCCGTTTTCTGGTCAATTGTCTACTAGAACCTAATACAGGCATTTTTGAAATACCACCTTTACTGTGATGAAAATTTGAGATTTGTAAAACAAGCTCATTGTTGCGAGATGGTAAATGAATAGATTCTGTTAGAGGCAGCCAATGTGGACTCGATGAAACCCTATCTGTCCCAACTTCTCCATTCTCTGCAATGATATTACCATTCAGCCAAAGACGATAGGCAGAATAGGCGTCAGGCATTTCGACGGCAAGCAATGGAATAATAGAATCTGTCTTGAAAGTTAGTCGATAAGTAGCATAACCGATGTTCGGTAATGGTTTGCCGTCAATCTTTAAGTTGGCCCAAAGACTTGGAAACGGAAGATACTCAGGCTTGTATTTGGCAGAATTTTCAAAATCTTTAGGCGAAATGAGCTGTTGCCAATAAAATTCCCATTCTCCATCAAGCGTAATATATCCATCTTTATCAAAATCCCAGTCAGTACAATTCAAAACACCATTTTGTATTTTAGGCATAGCAAGACAAATATTGCTAAGTACCAATACAAAAAAGATGAAAAAGAGTGAACGTTTGTGTCCGCTTAGTTTTTTAATTGACATTTTTTTTCGTGCGTAAAGTAGTTTCAAAGAGTACCAAGTTCTATTAATGTTTCAATTTATAATGTCTTCGCAAACAGAAATTTAATTTACCTCTGTGTTGTTTTTGCATTTAATCAGTTTTGTATTGTGGATCGAAGATAAAAATTGATTTTTTGTTTTTCTATTTGGTGTAAAAGTTACATTAATTTATGAATTATTCAAAAAAATAGAACTCTAATTATGTCATTACTTCAATTAAATATACAATAGTTTGTTTTTTAAATTGGAATGTCATTAAAGTTAAGTGTTTTGATGAATTTTCTTACTATTTAATGGATTATATTTTCCTTATAATGAATATAACAGAAGAAGATCTAACCCGATAACTATCAGGTTAGGTCTTAAATGTAGTAATATATGTATTTCAAATATATTTACTGGAAATAGGTAAGTTCAACCCGCAACCTTTCATTCACAGCACCCAGAGAGGTTGCCGCAGCAGGAGAAAGATAAATGATAAAATTATCACGATAGACATTATCTGACATTCGTCCTTTCACTTCGACGTAAAGCGTTCGTTTAGAAGAAGGACAATAAACCTTAATTATTGTACCTATCGGCGCTGTACGGTGTAATGCATATAGCTTTGTATCTCTCGAACTTGATTTTTTCCAAATAGAAGTACCTCGTTGAAATTTTTTGGAGTTTCCAGATACTTTGGAGGTCACATCATATTTCTTTTTCAATTTTGCATTGACAATACGAAGCTCTCCTTTCAAGCCAGTGTATTTGCGTTCGGTAGGTTGTATGCCTTTAACGTCAAACCATCCGACCTGCAATAATTGACCAGTTTTTAATGTATTATTTACCAAATTATTCCGCTTCATTAAGGTGTTTACAGGTATTTTAAAGTAAGTCCTAGCCACTCGAAATAAAGTTTCTCCTGGTTTGACTTTATAAAATATAGGAATAACTTTCCAACGAACAGCGGTCGTTTCGTTATCTTCTAGCATCAAATGAGATAAAGCAATTGGAATACGAACAGATTGCCCTATATGAATTTGATAGAAATTTTTAACCTCAGGATTGTAATAAATTAAATCACCTACACTGATCGCATAATACTTTTCAAGCCCTTTCAATGTTTGTCCAGGTTTCATTTTATGAATGAGATAAGGTTGTGTAGAACTTTTGAAATTGATTTGAAGCGTATCTTTAAAAGATAGCATTCTGCCAGGAATAATGGAATCTATTTTAGGAATGTAGTTAATATTAGAAAAACTAGTGTTTGCAAAAAATAAAGCTAACAAAAGAATAATTGTAATTTTGCTAGAGTTGTCAATGTTTTTGTATGTTCTCAATTTTAAATACTTTTGAATATGGAAAATGTAGTAATTAGCAACCGATTATGAGAAGCTTACTATTATGAATGATTAAGTGTCTTAATATATTACATAAGATTCAAGGAAATCATTCAATATTACAAATATACAACATTGAAGATCAGAATTAATGAAAACACTTGGAATTATACCTGCTAGATATGCTTCTTCTCGATTGATGGGAAAACCTTTGGCTAAAATTGGTAATTTGACGATGATACAACATGTGTACAATCAAGTCAAGCAAGCAAAATATATTGAAAAAGTCATTGTAGCAACGGATGACGAACGAATTTTGAAGCATGTGCATTCGTTTGGAGGTGAAGTAATGATGACTTCAAAAAATCATCAAAGTGGAACAGATCGATGTGCAGAAGTAGCAAAGCATTTTGAAAATGAATTTGATCTGGTCATCAATATTCAAGGAGATGAACCATTTATTCAGCCCGATCAGATTGATAATTTAGCGGAATTGATGACAAATAATGATTTTCAAATTGGCACATTAGCAAAATTGCTAACAAGTACCATTGATTTATTTAATCCTAATATTGTCAAAGTTATTTTTGCTCATCACAAAGCTATTTACTTTAGCCGTCACCCAATTCCTTATATCCGAGATTTTGAAAATGAAAACTGGATTTATCAATATAATTTTCATAAACACATAGGAATGTACGCTTATCGAATGAAAACTTTACTAAAGCTGACCGCATTGATGACTTCTAAACTAGAATTTGCGGAAAGTTTGGAACAATTGCGATGGCTGGAGAATGGTTATTCTATCGGTATTAAAACCACAAAATTAGAAACCTTTGGAATTGATACGCCAGAAGATTTGAAAAAAGCAGAACAGCATTTTTTAAGTAGTAA
>CAZMEH010000190.1:0-3003 GCA_964564885.1 uncultured Saprospiraceae bacterium
GCCGATTTTTGAAACTTCCACGGTATTTTCAAAGAACCCAATTTATTTATAATCAAAATACTTTTTAATTAATATTTCACTTACTCGGCTCACCAAAATGATGAACGATTTCAATATAAGGCGATCGAGACATACTTCCTGGATTTAAACCAATTTCTCCTTCTGGAATTGGTCTTCCAAGTTGTGCATAATAATTAGTCCAAATAACAAAAGTAGAATCTGTTCCTGGTTCTTTAAAAGTCATCGGAGGCGTTTCGAAGATTGGAGCGTCATTATTTGCATATTGAAAAGCTAAATGAATAAGTTCTGAACAATAGTAACTATCATTATCAATGACAAATTCAAAATCATAAGGCGCATCCATTTTAGAATGAATAAAATTAATCGCTGAAGGAATTAATGTTTTTTGATATTCGGACTTCAAGCGTCCAACAATCACTTTTGGATCACCATTTGCGTCGTGTGTTCTGTTCAAAAAACTATCAAGCGGCGTTAGTATTACACCTTTAGTAATAGCTTCCATTACTTTCAGTTTTCCAGCACTGTCCTTCATTAATAAGCCCATATGCGAAAATTCGTAGCCTGCAATTCCTTCCGTTACCGCCTCAATTGCATCACAAAACGGACCACAGTCTTCATCTTGAAACAGCAAATCGCCTTCTTGTAATTGAAATTCCTTAGGAGTGGTTGTTTCTTCTATTTTTTCATTTGATTGGCAACTAACGAATGCTAAAAAAACAATAGAAAAGGTAAGTAATAAGTATTGATTAATCATTATATAGGAAGTATTTTATTCCAAATGCTGGACTAGTGAAGATTGGTATATTCAGCAAATTTAAGTGTTTTTTTGCACCTTCCATCGATGCTTGCGCTAAAAAAACAACTTCTCCTTCTGCTGTTTTAGTTTTTACTTTTGTAGCGATGGATAATTCATAATGCGCTGAGTCATTATTTTCAAAATATTGCCAGCTATCAGTAGCATCACAAATAATGATTTGAATTGGCTTATTTTTAGATTTTGCGACTTTATTAATCAATTTACAAGTCACCACTTTTGTAGAAATGACGGTAAATACAACTATTATTATTGAATAATTATCAACTAAGTATTCTATAATTGGCTGGTCAATTCGGTGAACATTTTGCCAATTATTACATAATTCACCATAAGTTGAGCAAGTACAAATGGTGGTTTGAGGTTGCTCTAATTCTATTTTTGAAACCATTGAAGCAAAACCATTTTCATCTAAAACACCTTTTTCTAAGGCTGTTTTCAGTAAACCTTCATTTACAAAATGTCTAGTTTTAATTTCAGTATCAAATTGTCGAACCAGTTTTTCAAATCGATCAATGTGAACATTTGAAGTATGCAAAAATGCTATCATCAATCTATTTTAGATATTATATTGACGACTTTAGACTTGCAGCAGGCAAGTCTAAAGTCGTCAATATAATAATCATCAAGCAAATTAGTATTCTTTAATGATATGACTAACTGCTTCAATCCAAAGCGGGTGATCGTTCAAACCTTCTACCAATTGTAAATGTTCTCCACCAACCTCTTCAAACTCTTCCATATATTCGATACTGACCTCTATCGTCGTTTCCAAACAGTCCGAAACGAAAGAAGGACAATAGACTAAAACATTCTTTTTTCCTTCTTTGGCAAGACCTTCTATAACGTCGCTCGTAGATGGCAGCAACCAAGGATCACGACCTAAACGAGATTGAAAACAAACCGAATATTGTTCTTCAGATAAATTAAAACGTTGAGCAATAGCACGGGTTGTAGCAAAGCAATGTGCTCGATAACAAAATTGATTATCCTCTGTAATGCAATTACAGCACTCTCCGAGTTTACAATGATTGAAGTCGTCCGTTTTACGAATTTGTCGTTCAGGAATACCGTGATAACTAAAAAGCACAAAATCGTAATCCTCTAGATTATATTGTCTTCCTCTTGCTTCAAACGCATCAATGAATTTCGGATGATCGTAATAAGTACCAACAAATTTAATCGCTGGGATATTCAAGTTTTTACTAAGCAGTCGCATCACTTCGGCGTGAACAGAGCCAACACAAGCCGAAGAATATTGAGGAAACATCGGAAATATAATAATTTCAGAAACCTTTGCTTCTTTCAATGCTTCCAAACCAGACTCTATTGATGGGCTTTGATAACGCATCGCCAATTTTACAATATAATCTTCTCCTAGTATTTCTTGAACACCTTCTTCTACTTTATAACCAAAAACTTTCAAAGGAGAACCATCTTTTGTCCAAACCTGCTTATAGAGTTCCGAAGTAGGCTTAGAGCGAAAAGGTGCAATGATACCTTTTACAAGCAGGTTTCGAGCAATAGGATTGATGTCAACAACTCGTTTATCCATCAAAAACTCCTTCAAGTATCTATAAACTGCTCCATAAGTAGGCGCATCTGGTGTACCTAAGTTTACTAATAAAACGCCTTTTTTTCCCTGTGTTGCCATTATTTAAATTAGTTTGAAATTGTTGTACTGCAAAAATACATTTCATTGGCTAAAAATGAAAAGATGTAAATCAAATCAACAATTTTATAATGGAAAAGTTGAAATTATGTATTAATATAAGTTTTAGATGTCAGAAGTCAGAACTCCCGATCACTGGACTTACTTAAAAATAGTCAGCAGGTTTTTCGTCTGTCTTCTGTCTTCTTACTTAACTGGTGTTACGCAAAGTATAATTTAGAAAACTCACGTTGCGCAGAGTTAGCGTCATCTTTTTCCAGCTAAAAAGAAGCAAAAAGCCGTCAAATTCCGCCTTCACTCATTCTTTTTTGCTGTTCGCTGAACTACGAGGCGTAGTTAGGCGATTTTCGGTAAGGCCGAAAAACAGCAAAAAAGAATGGTTACGGCTACTTTTGACAAATTTCAGATACTAAGTAATCCTGCATATTTAGTGAAGTCATAATTCATTGATTATCAATATTTTTAAACCAATGTTATGTGTATGACTACTTAAGTA
>CAZMEH010000191.1:0-3773 GCA_964564885.1 uncultured Saprospiraceae bacterium
TTTGATTTTCAAGTGATGGATGGTACAATGACTAGTGCAGATTCCAACATGATGACTATTAATGTAGAAGCACCTGTTGGCGTAGCTAAATTGGTAGATAATGCTACAATGACGCTTGCACCAAATCCAGCGACGGATTATTTACGTATTGAAATTGCAGGAATTGAAGTACAAAGACCAGCAAGTTTATCTGTCTTGAATGTTTCAGGTCAATTGGTTTATCGTGAAACGATAGAACCAGCTGAATTGTCTAACAAAACTATTTCAACTAGTAGTTTGGCAAATGGTATTTACTTCCTTGTCATCGAAACAGAACAAGGTATTATGAGAGAACGTTTTATTAAAGAATAAGATTTTTTAATAAAATATCCTTAGTTTACAGCCCATTATGAATATTCATAATGGGCTGTTTTAGTGAAAAAATGAGTAAATTGACGAAATAAACCAACTATGCTAGAAACTATACACGTATTAAGCCTTTATTTAATGGCAGCATTTTATATTTTTGCAGGGTATTCACATTTTAAAAATCCTAAATTTTTTCTACGGATTACGCCAAAATGGGTGCCTGCCCCTGAAAAAATAAATATCTTAGTTGGTGTAGTTGAAATTATATTAGGTATTTCAGTGATAATATTTGTAACTAGAGATTATGCAATTTGGGGCATTATTGCTTTGTTGGTCGCTGTTTTTCCTGCGAATGTGTATCATTTTCAAAAAGCATTGAGTAAGAAAAAATATGTTTGGCAGTCCGCATTAAGGTTGCCTATTCAAGCTTTATTAATATGGTGGGCGTATTCTTTTTTAAGTGCAGTAGGTTAAGAAATACCATTTGAAAGTTAAAAAACCTCATTTATAGATAAAAAAAGGGTATTCATAAATCCTAAAATTTGTATTTTTCAAAAATAAACGATATTATCGAAGTAAATTTTGTGTGTGATAGATTTTAATAGCTTTGCCTGCTAATATTGATTAGCAGGCTTTTTGTGTTCTATCGATATTTTTTACGCTTTAATTTTTTTAGAAATCTAAAATCGTACACTTAAAAATATTGGCTCTCTGATCCCGAACACTCGGGAGTAGAAATATAATTTTTAGAGAAAATGAACAATAAAAATGACTTACCCACGAGATTTCCACCGAGAAGTCGGGGCAGGCGTGGCAGGCTGTCAGCCGTACGCCGATTTTGAAGCTTACACTCCCGAGGCTTCGGGATCAAAGAACCAAAATATTATTCTAATCAAAATACTAATATCAATGAAACAATACATTATTTCTCTTTCCGTATTCCTTTTCTTCGGAACGGTATCTTTTGGGCAGAACATGGATAAAGTCTATAAAAAAATAGACAAGAAAGTAGATAAGATTGAAAAGGAAGTCATCGAATGGCGAAGACATCTTCACGAAAATCCAGAATTATCTAATCGTGAATTCAAAACAGCAGAATATGTGGCTAAATATTTAAAAGATTTGGGTTTAGAAGTAACAACAGGCGTTGCTCATACAGGAGTTGTGGCTATTTTAAAAGGTGGAAAACCAGGTCCAGTTGTCGCACTGAGGGCAGATATGGACGGACTTCCAGTGATTGAGCGAACAGATGTTCCGTTCAAATCAACGGTAAAAACAACTTATTTGGATAAAGATGTTGGCGTCATGCATGCTTGCGGTCACGATACGCACATGGCAATGCTCATGGGCGCAGCCAAAATCCTAACAGGAATGAAAGCGGAGCTTCATGGAACCGTTAAGTTTATTTTTCAGCCAGCAGAAGAAGGCGCACCATTAGGAGAAGAAGGTGGCGCAGAACTGATGGTAAAAGAAAAGGTCATGGAAAATCCAACGGTTGATGCCGTGTTTGGTTTACATATCAGTTCTGGTATTGAAGTAGGAAATATTCATTTCAAAAAAGGTGGTTTCCTTGCAGCAGCTGACCAATTTGAAATCAAAGTAAAAGGCGCACAAGCACATGGTTCTGCACCATGGACAGGCGTTGATCCGATTGTAGCAGCGGCTCAAATCATTATGGGTTTGCAAACAATCGTTAGTCGTCAATCTCAATTGACCAAAGAAGCGGTCGTGATTACGGTTGGTAAAATTGAAGGCGGTGTTCGTAATAATATTATACCAGAAGAAGTGACGATGATTGGTACAATCAGAACATTGGATGTTAAAATGCAGAAAATCGTTCATGAGAAAATTAAGAAAACAGCAGAATTGATTGCTGAAAGTTCTGGCGCAACAGCAGAAGTGACGATTACAAGAGGTTATCCTGTAACGTATAATGATCCAACATTGACAGGCGATATGATTCCGACACTTCAAAGAGTGGCAGGAATAGAAAACGTTGTCCTTTCAAGAGCTGTAACAGGTGCAGAAGACTTTTCGTTTTTGGCTCGTGAAGCACCAGGATTGTTTTTGTTCCTTGGCGGAATGCCAAAAGGAACAGACCCAAAAACGGTTCCTTCTCATCATACACCAGATTTTTATATTGATGAAGGTGGAATGAAGTTAGGCGTTCGTACTTTGGTCAATTTGACCTTAGATTATATGGAAGCGAACAAATAATGTAGGATTGTTGAATTGTGTTGCTCCTTTGTCGCTGATTGTTGAATTGTTTTAGTTTTTTGTGAAACATTGTGTTGAAACTACGTTTCGTCGAACAATCGAACAATCGAACAATCGAACAATCGAACAATCGAATAATCGAATAATCAGGGACGAAGGAGCGAAAGAATAAAGCAATCTTTTTACAGAATACTTTTTTAGTCTTATAATAATATCGTATTTTCGCAGCTGAGTGGTCAATCTACTGCTTGATTTTCAAGTTAAGTAGGTATTTTTTAATCAAAAAATCATGTAAAAATGGCTGTTAAAATCCGTTTACAACGCAAAGGACGCAAGAGAGCTCCTTTCTACCACATCGTAATAGCTGATGCTCGTGCGCCTAGAGATGGTAAATTTATCGAAAGAATTGGTATGTATAATCCAATGACTTCTCCAGCAACTATTGAGTTGGATACAGAGAAGGCATATGCTTGGATGGGACAAGGTGCTCAACCAACTGATACAGTACGTTCAATCTTACGATTCAAAGGTGTAATGTACAAAACACACTTGCAAAGAGGTGTTACTAAAGGTTCAATGACACAAGAAGAAGCTGATGTAAAATTAGCTACTTGGATTGAAGGTAAAGAAGCTAAATCTGCTCGTAGAAAAGCAGAAGCAGTTGATGCAAGAGCTGCATACTGGGCTAAAATTGACGGTGTTGCTCCTCCTAAGCCAACAGCAGTTGTTGAAGAAGAGGTAGTTGTAGCTGCTCCAGCAGTAGAGGTGGAAGAAGCCGCTCCTGTAGTAGAAGCAACAACAGAAGAAGTTGCTCCAGAAGCTCCAGCAGTAGAGAAAACTGAGGAAAAAACAGAAGGATAAAACTAAATTTTATTCTAAGTTAGAAAAAGGGCTTTCCGTAAGGAAAGCCCTTTTTCTGTTTTAAAAGCGTCCTATTCTACCGTAATGAGGTCTAACTTTCTACTCAATGCGGTGATTAGACAATAGTAGTTGACTTTTTAATCAGTTCTATTTGTAACTAAAAAAATCGCAAATAAAGAGCGATTACTCCATGTTGAAAGCTGATAGCTCTTTATTTGTATAATGATTGAGGATAGTATAGTTAATCATAGTAAAACATCTGTAGATATAAATGTCTTGTTAAGCAATACTTTATACATGTGTATTAAAAAAATGTGTTAAATATTTTAATAGTTCAAAATATTAAA
>CAZMEH010000192.1:0-1658 GCA_964564885.1 uncultured Saprospiraceae bacterium
TTTTAGTTGTTTATAATCTCCTTGACGCTAATCCGAGTGCTCGGGACGTTCTGACTTCTGACTTCTTACTTAAAGAAATACAAAATAGTATTCGTTTTATTCCAACGCTTTCAAAACATCTCGAATAAAAGCATTTTGGTCAAAATATTCACCTTTGTGAAGTCCCATTCGCACAATAACGACATCCTTTGAAGGAATGATATAAATCCTCTGACCTTGAAAACCATTGCAAGAATATAAATCTGCTGGTACATCTTTATAGGCAGAATGGTTTTTGTTTTGCCAAAAATGTCCGCCATATATGCCTTCGCTGTGTTCTGCAACCTCTTGCGAAAAAGCAACCCAAGAAGAATCTATAATTTGCTCGCCATACCAATTTCCTTCATTCAAATATAGCAAACCAAATTTCGCCCAATCACGAGGCGTAGCATAAGCATAAGAAGAACCAATATAATTTCCAGATTCATCAATTTCCATGACCATTGAGTTCATTCCAATCGGCTGAAATAAGCGTTCATGTGGAAACTTCAAATAATCTTGATGATTATCAAATTGATTTCTAATCAAACCAGATAATATATTTGAAGTTCCGCTAGAATATGCCCATTTGCTGCCTACATCATATGCTAAAGGTAAATGATTCACACTTTCTACCACATTTTCGGACATAAATAACATCTTGGTCGCATCAGCTTTTTTTGTGTAAACTTCATCAAAAGCCAATCCGCTTTGCATTTGAAGCATATCGTTCAAAGTAATTTCCTTGCGTTCATCTGTCCAATGTTCAAACAATTGCTTTTGGTCGAGGCTTAGTTTGCCTTCTTTTACTAGCATTCCAATCAGCGTGCTAGTAATACTTTTTGTCATCGACCAACCGAGTATTTCAGTATTTTTATCAAAACCATTGGCGTACTTCTCAGCAATTAAAGTGTCTTTATATAATACGACAACTGCTCTAGTTTTAATTGTGTCCATATTTAGCGAAGCGTCAAATACATTATTGATCGCTTGATCTAATGCTTTATAATCTACTCCTATTACTTTATTTTCAGTTCCTGCGGTGATGATTGGCAAATTCGTTCCAATATTAGTATTTGCAGATTCTAAATCTAACTGAATATTATAATCATCGTCACCTTGCAAAAGCACACAACCTAAATTCTTTCTATAAACTGCTGTTGCTTTAGCCATTCCAAAAAAAGAAGCGGTAACGGTTTTATTGGTTTCATCAATGACGGTTTTCGTTAGATTCAATGGACTCATAGCTAAATCCTCTTTGTGAATACTTTCCTGTGTGCGACCTGCAATGAAATGACAAGAACAGACTTTCTTTGCGGCATAACCCGTTCCCGCAGGCAGCGCAGGATAAAGCGTTACATAAAAATATCCGATGATGGCAAGGATAAGAAGGAGAATGGCGATTAGTATTTTTTTGAACATGGTCAAGGTGTTTTTAATTTTTAGATGGTATTTATAAAGCTTTTGCAAAATTATTGTATCCTCAAGTTGAAAAACAACTTCATTTGAAGTTTCAGTATAAAAGTCATACAATAAGAATTAATACGGTTGATTTAAACCAACCTTGGAACGGGATGATGACTGAGTTGAAAGATATGATAATCTACAATTCCATACTACTGTACATTTTGAAAATCAAC
>CAZMEH010000193.1:0-3194 GCA_964564885.1 uncultured Saprospiraceae bacterium
CTTACGCCCTTTCAGGGCTGAAATGATCTTTTTTTCTCCGTAGGGCGATGCCCTACGCTATTGCTAAAGCCCTTTCAGGGCAAATAAACAAATTTTTTGTAAGCTCCTTGACGCTAATCCGAGTGCTCGGGACTGAGAGAAGTCAGATAATAATGTGCTGATTATCAATTATTTACAAAATAAGGCTATAGGTGGAAACTTTTGTCTTGGTACTTAGGTTATTTTTTCTTGTGGGAATGAGTTTTCAGACTACCATGTATCAAACTAAAAAAGCCAACTTGATTAAATCAAGTTGGCTTTTTTGTTTACTTCAACCAATGTTCTAATTAATTGAACATTGTACATTAAAAAAACTATCTCGCTGGCATTTCAACATCACTAGCATGTCCAGGCATTTCGTCAAATTCAGCGTACAATGTTTGAAACTGTTCTAATGCGCTGAATTCATCCTGAGAATATAGCAAGATGATTCTGTACCAAGAAGAAGAATTTTCATAAGAATCTTGTAACCATTCTTCGAATAAGTTCAAGTCTGTGTATTCAATCAAACCTTGTGCCGCCATATCTACGCCCCAAAAGAAAGAATATAGCGCATGAATAGTACGCTGAGGTAAATAATCGAAAGGCGCATCTTTAATTTTTGTAAAAAATGGTAACACCTCTTCGCCATCATACACCTCTTCATAGAATGCTTCTAGCAATTCAAAAAACTTATTAAACGCATCATAAGGATCTGTACTCACATAGTGCATAATCAACTTTACTTCGCCGATAGATGTTCCTCTATGACTAAAAGTATCAACTAGCCAATCGTAAAAACCATCTAAAGCATCCCAAACATCTGTCATTTCGCCGCTATTAGCACCTTCGACATATGCTTTCAAACAGTAGATAGAACGAGAAGGGAGATATAATCCTGGATTTTTTGTTACTTCTTGAATTGTAAATTGTGCATCCATTATTGTAATTCGTTTTTTCAACGCTGCGACAAAATCGCTTTGACTAGTTGTGTGATTGCGTTTACTCTGTTTACTAATTATATTTGTTTGCTCTTACTTTACTTTTACTGCGTACGATCTTAAACAACTCTTACAAAGACAACCTCTGTATAACTTATCTAATATACGTTGTGTTATTGGTAAAACCTTAAAGTCATGACACCAACAGTTTTCGTCATCGTAACACAATATGTCTCTTTGACATCTGCTACATTCTTGCATGTGATCATACTGAACTTGAACAGCAGCTTGTGGAATTTGACCTGCAACAGGTGGATATTTCCTCCTTACATTCACTTCTATTTGAAAAATATTATTGTGTTTGTATTTCAAATTCTCTACAATGCTCAAAGCGACTTCTTCTAACAAATTTCCGCCGTTTTCCATTTCAGTTTTCGCTGCCCAGAAAAGAGCTTCATAATTCAATGTATCATTTAGATTATCAGATTGAGATGCTTTTCCAACATCAATATTGACATAAACATCAACAATAAACTCGTTTGCCAATAGCTGATCTTCTTCATAAATACCAATAGGAGCAAAAAACTCCATCCCTTCTAATCCAATTTTGCCCGTTGACTCCACATATGAATACTGCACTCGACCGCCAAGCGATGGATTACATTTTCTAAGTTTGACCAACGTTTCAACATTTGAAAACTTTGCTCTTATACTATTAATTATTCTCTCGCTGACATTTTCAAGTAGTTTTGAAGCTTTTTCCATTTCAAATTTCACTATCAAATAGATAGTTGTATAATCAATAGAAGGACCGTCTCCCGATTGCTGTTGAAAACTTGTTTCTACATAAACATCGACTAAAAAATGATTACCTAAAGTTTGTTCTTCTTTATAATAACCATGATATGCAAAAAACTTCATTCCCTCCAGTGCTATCTCTCCCATTTCTTTTCAACTTCTTTAATCTCAGCTAAAGCAATTTTTTATTTTTTTAAAATATAGTGTAAGTAACAAAGGGTGTTCTACAAAAGTGTAGATTTTATATTGAAGGTGAACTCTTTAGTTATTTTTTAAGTAGTGTTCTCTAAGAAAAGTATTCTTTTAAAGTGTGTTATTCTCATTTGATACTCCAATATTAAGGGTTTTCAACTTCCCATGCAAGTGCTTTTCGTAATGGTTGCATGGCTTTGTAATATTAATGCCATAAAATGAAACTTATTTTAAACATTAAAAAATCATGCAACCATTGAAATATAGCCAAATAATAACTTTAACAATATGTATATAGCTATCAATATGCAGTTTAAAAAAAACAATCAATTAATATATTTTTTATGGTTAAATTTCAACCTATTTGAAAGCAACTATTTTAGGCGTTGCATCCTAAGTTGTTTTTTTTATTAATTATAACTATTTATTATCAATAAACAAAAACCATAATCAACTTAAAGCATTAATTTCATCTAGTTCCAACTTAACTATCATTTATTTAAACTAACCGCACACTTAAACAATACTTTAATTGTCTGCTTTTGAAATGCAAAAACACCAGCTATCGTGACCCTAGTCCTTTATTTTTTTTGTAAAAAATAATTCAATCTATTCCAGATTATTTAGTATTCAAACAATTGCTGATAGCAAATACCTTTTTCATTCGCACTATAAATAGAAAACATATTTAAAATAGGTTGCATTTTAGATTGGTAAATTTCTGATTATATCAATTTTTTTATTTTACTAAAGTCAATTTTTCTAATATTTCAAGTGTTTCTTTGTATTTATATTCACCGAAGTTTCTAATCAGAATCAAAAAAGCACTATCTCCATGAACTAGTATTCAATGAAAATAGTGCCTTTAAAAATAATTACATCAGCAATTCAATGAGATCTTACTCTTTGTAAAGTAACCTAACACCAACTTCTTCACATTTTTCCAAGTTAATATCTTTAATTTGTCTTGCTCCGCTTGTCGTTTGTCCTTTTACTTCATAAATTTTACCAGCAGGTTTTGAGATACGTGCTGACTCTCCTCCAGGAGGAACTTCTCCAATATATTCTCCGTCAACATAGATTTTCATCGCTTCCGCTTCGATTCCTTCCGTTGAGTTAATAGCCACAATATAACCTGTGTTTTCGTCTGTGCATGGATCTTCTTCCACTCCGCAAGCACCAAATGAAATGGCAACAATTGCTAAAAGGTAAATGCCCCAATGAAATTTTTTAGTATTCATTTTT
>CAZMEH010000194.1:0-6855 GCA_964564885.1 uncultured Saprospiraceae bacterium
AAAATATAGACATTACTTTTATTCAAATATATTAGATTTAAACTTTAGTAATGAAACACAAATAACTTGGGCGCATCTCAAAATGTTGTATCTATATAATATATTCTATATATGACAAAATGAGATGCGCCTAATAACTTAGATCAGTAGGCGAATTTATTTATATTTCATTACTAACAATCATATCTCTTTCAAAACTAGCGAATTCCAGTAAGAATTTATTATCTTAACTCTTCAAAAGTTTGGGTTTTTTTAGTCATGCTAATTAATAAAATACTTAATTGATTAAAACTTAACTTCAAATAAATAAAAACCTTATGACAGAAACCTTTCAATTCGTGAGACTACCAGATATTCACTTCGGAAGAGGTAAATATACGATGATTCCTAACTTGATAAATGAGTTTGGTAAAAGAATTTTAGTGATTACAGGAGCTACAATTTTTTTAGAATCCTCTCATTGGGAAGTGATTAGCGAATTATTGGATTTGCATAAATTTGATTATTACCATACCATAGTTAACCATCAACCAACTCCAAAAACGATTGATTTTATTACAAATGAGTATAGAGGACAAGGAATTAATGCCGTTCTTGCTATTGGCGGCGGAAGTGTTTTGGATACAGGAAAAGCAGTCGCAGCGATGCTTGCGCATAAAGGTTCTGTTCGAGAATACATTGAGGAAGTAGGCGAAAAAAATCACCCTGGTTATTCGTTGCCGTTGATCGCAGTGCCGACTACCGCAGGAACAGGAAGTGAAACAACCAAATATGCTTATATTTCAGAAGTTGGCCCTAATGGTTTCAAAAAAGCATTGCAACATAGCCGTTTTGTGCCAAAATTAGCCGTGATTGATCCCGAATTATATGTTACTTGTTCGCCTGAAATCACCGCTTACACAGGAATGAATACTTTGTCTCAACTGATGAGTGCTTACGTTTCGTTGGATGCAAATGCGCTGACAGATACATTGGCTTTCAAAGGTTTATCCAATATAAAACGATGCTTGAAGGTTGCCTATAATAATGGTAAGAATCTTCCTGCAAGATCTGGAATGGGTTATGCTTCCATGATTTCTGGCGTTGCCACTTCAAATACAGGCTTTGGTTTGGTTCGAGGAATAGCGGAAGCCATTGGTGCAAAATACGATATAAAACATAGTGTTCTGACCGCAACACTTCTGGCAGCTTCTACCGAAAAAACAATAAAGGAACTAAGAAAACATTATGAGGATGATAGCGAATCTTTAAAAAAATATGCCGCTATCGGTCGTTTACAATCTAAAAGAAAAGGTCGCTCGAAGTCTTATTATATTGATAATTTAGTGGATGCGCTTTATAAGCAAACAGAAGACTTCGAGATACCAAAATTATCAACCTTAGGTGTCAAGGAAGAAGATTTAATAAGTATCGCCGAAAAGACACAGTTTCATAATAATCCAATGCCGTTATTAGGTGAAAACGTTTTGAAGGTTTTGAAAAAGCGTTTTTAAAGGAAACTGTTCCTAATTGACTTTTTATATAAAAACCAAAAAATGTTTAACACAATATTTAAAGGAACACTTTTATCAATTCTGATTTTCTTTTCCACTTCTTTTTTGACGGTGCTATTTCAAATAAATTCTCCTTTGAATAGGAGAGAAGGTTATAGTGAATTGAATATTGGATTTCCATTTAAATATTATCATGAGTTTATCGTAGACTGCCCAACTCCAAATTACGGCTGGGATGCAAATAATTTAATAAATGATTGTATCTTAATTTGGGTTTTGACAATCAGTGTAATGATGATAAATAAGACGATAAAAACAAGTTCGGAAACAAAATAGCTGACAATACATATAATTCTATACAAACTACGTTTTGGATGAACAGTAGAATAGTGAGTTCTCACCGAGGTTTCGTGGCAAGTCAGGACAGGTCGCCACAGGCAATATTGCAATCGGCGACCAAGGAGCGAAACAATTTTAACAATAAAACAATTTCCTTTAAGCGTGATCAAGTAGCTTGAAAGCAAAAAACTCTAACAAATCTTGAATTTCAGATAAATCTCTTCCTTCGTTAATTTTTACATCAGTCAAAGAAGGTAAGTGCTCAGCAAAATAAATATGGTTATTCGCCATTTCAATTAAGTTACTCGCTAAAGCCGTCGGATATGGAAAATCTGGGTTGATTTCCTTTATAATATCACTAATCTTAGTCGTTAAGACTTTATAGTTCAAAAAGAAACCTTCTTTATTTTCCTCATCAACCTCTTTTGTGTGATAGGCCTTAGATGCTTCTGCAATCACAATACGGTGCAAAGTCTGTTCATCAACATGCTCAACATATGGATTTGCTTTCGATGCTTCCGCCAAAACACTTAACACTCTTTTTAGTTTTTCCCTAGGATCAACGATATTCATGGTGTTAAAATCAATTTGAAACTTGACCCATTCCCAATACCAAGACACTAAATAAACTAAGAGTTTGTGCTTATTCTCAAAATAACGATAAACGGATGCTTCGGTAGATTCTATCCGTACCGCCAACTTTTTAAACGTAAATTTTTCAAAACCAATTTCATCAATTAAGATAATACTGTTTTGAATAATTTTTTTGCCTAACTTAGTTTCCTGCGGATCTCGCAAATACAACCTCTCGTTCAGTTCCATTTGAATTGAAATTGCCATAGTTGTTGTTGTTGTTTATGAATGAATAAAATTTGTAATCCATTTCAAATTTATAAAAAATAAGTAAAACTATAACTAAAGATAGTTAAGTTCTTTCTAAATGATAGGAAAACTATTGTTTTTAGTGTGTGTGATAAAGTGTATTCCGTTTCCCAAAATACTAAATTTGTATAATACTTACGATAAGAAAATTGATTTAAACGGTAGCTACCAAATATTTTTACGATTTTTGAAGTATTCTTAATTTTTGAAAATTCAATTATGGAAGATAAACTACTTGACAATATAGAAATAGAAGGAATGTCGCCTTTATTTGAAGATTCAACCTTAGAAGATAAACCGCCTATTTTCAAAACATGGAATCAAATGTACGCATTTGTTTTAATTATGCATGTCATTGTTATTTGCCTATTTTACTGGCTTACAAAAGCCTTTTCTTAAATCAATGGAATGATGGAATGACGGAATAATGGAAAATTGGAATGCTGGGTAAATGGAGTGATGGAATAATGGAAGATTGGAATGCTGGAGTATTAAAACGAATACTTTGTTATTTTGAAAGTTTCAATATTCCACTTTTCCATCATTCCATTATTCCACTATTCCATCGTTCCATCGTTCCATTTCTCCAATATTCCAATAATAAATGAGTACTCTCGATTGGGCAGTAATGCTTTTTACCCTTTTGGGTATCGTAATTTATGGCGTTTGGAAAACCCGTAAAACAGATAATGCAGAAGATCACTTACGAGGTAAACGTGAGTTGAAATGGTGGACAATAGGTTTGTCGATTATGGCAACTCAAGCCAGTGCGATTACGTTTTTATCTACGCCAGGTTTGGCATATGAAGACGGAATGGGATTTGCTCAATTCTACTTTGGTTTACCTGTAGCGATGGTTATTATTGCTATATTTTTCTTGCCGATTTATTATAAACTCAAAGTTTATACCGCTTACGAATACTTAGAAGGACGTTTTGGAGTTGAAACTCGTTCTTTTACTGCAAGTTTATTTTTGATTTCTCGTGGACTTGCTGCGGGTATTACCATTCTTGCGCCTGCCATTATTTTGTCCTCTATTATGGGTTGGAATTTGACTTTGACCAATATTTGTATTGGCGTTGTGGTGGTTATTTACACCGTTATCGGAGGAACAACGGCGGTTAGTCAAACCCAAAAACAACAAATGATAGTTATTCTTAGTGGAATGATACTCGCTGCTTTTTTGATTGTTTTCAAAATGCCAAGCGATATTTCTTTCATGGATGCGGTCAGTGTTGCTGGCAAAATGGAAAAGCTAGAAGTAGTTGACTTTTCATTTGATTTGAATAATAAATACACTTTTTGGTCGGGAATGCTCGGTGGTACTTTCTTATTCCTTTCTTATTTTGGAACGGATCAATCGCAAGTACAACGCTATCTATCTGGACGAACATTGAGAGAAAGCCGTTTAGGATTGCTATTTAATGGCGTTATTAAAGTACCGATGCAATTTTTGGTTTTGTTCGTAGGACTGTTGGTTTTTATGTTTTATCAATTTGAAAGACCGCCTGTTCATTTTAATAATGCTAATGTTGATAAGATTAAAAATACAGCTTATTACGACGATTATCAAGATCTCGAAGTGAAGTTTAATAAAGTCTTCGATGTAAAACAAGGTGAAATTCGTAATTTAATCACGGCGATGCATTCAGAAGATGAAGTGCGAATAGCGAGTGCAAAAGCAAGTGTATTAGCAACAGAAATAAAAGAGAAAGCGGTCAGAAAGGAAGTAAAAGAGTTGATTACGCAAGCCGATCCGAAGTTAGTTACCAAAGACCACGATTATATCTTTATCACATTTGTGATGGATCATATGCCGATAGGCGTTATTGGTTTATTGATTGCGGTTATTTTCTCCGCTGCCATGTCTTCGGTGGCTTCCGAACTCAATGCGCTAGCGACAACTACAACGATTGACATTTATAAACGCTCGATTAAAAAAGGTGCATCTGACGAACATTACTTGAAGGCTTCTCGTGGTTTTACGGTCATGTGGGGCGTTGTAGCTTTGATTTTTGCGCTGAGTGCTTCGCTTTTCGACAACCTGATTGAAGCGGTAAATATTGTAGGTTCATTGTTTTATGGAACAATCCTAGGTGTTTTCTTAACGGCTTTTTTCTTAAAATCAGTCAAAGGAAAAGCGGTGTTTATTACGGCAATTTTCTGTGAATTGGTTGTCATGTTTCTATATTACTTGATTTATATAGAAGCGTTAAATATGCCTTATTTGTATTTAAACTTGATTGGTTGTTTGCTTGTGATGATTATCGCATCTATTTTGCAGCAATTTATGAAAGAGGAAGAAGTGTAAGTTTAACAATTGAGTAATTGAATAACAGAACAATTGAATGTAGAAGTGAACTGGTGTAATGCTATTTTTTTATATTCGATTGTTCTGTTATTTAAAAGCTGTATCTATTAATAATAAGCAAAATCTAAAAACTAAGCAAGGATAGACAACTTCATAAAAAAGGCGTATTTTTATATAAAATAAGATAGATGAAAACATATCCGTTAGGAGTACAAACGTTTAGTGAAGTAATTGAACGAAACCTATTATATATAGATAAAACAAAAGCAATCAATCATCTCATAAAAGGGAAATACAACTTCTATGCTCGCCCACGGAGATTTGGAAAATCCTTAATGCTATCTACTATAAAATCACTTTACGAAGGTCGAAAAGACTTATTTAAAGGTCTTTGGATTGAAAATGAAAGAGATTGGTCAAAAACGAATCCTGTTATTCATTTAAGTTTTAGTGGAATTAATTATCAAAATAAAACGCTGGAAGAAGGGATTAGTCATGAATTGTCTATTCTAGCCTCAAGACATGAAATCAGTTTAAAAAATGAGTTTGCCAAAGATAAATTTAAAGAATTCATTGTTGCTTTAGCAGAAAAAAAAGGCAAGGTTGTATTACTCATTGACGAGTACGATAAACCAATTATAGATTATTTAGGAAAGCGTATTGAATTAGCTGAAACGAATAGAAGCATATTAAAAACATTTTATTCTGTCATAAAAGATTGTGACCCGTACATTGAGTTTCTGATCATTACGGGCGTTTCAAAATTCAGTAAAGTAAGCATATTTTCAGAACTTAATAATCTAACAGATATTACTTTTCATCCTCGTTACTCAACATTGACTGGAATATCTCAAGATGAATTAGAGAAATATTTCAAAGAAGAAATAGAGGAACTTGCCGAAGAGAATAACTTGACAATCGAGGCATTAAAAGAAGAAATACGTCGTTGGTACAATGGTTACAGCTGGAACGGAAAGACCTTTCTTTATAATCCGTATTCGTTATTATCTTATTTTGATTTTGGAGAATTTAAGAATTTTTGGTTTGAAACAGGCACGCCAACTTTTTTGCTAGAGTTGATGAGTAGTCAAAAAATGGTTAAACTAGAAAACGTAGAAGTAGGAGCGGCTACGTTTTCATCTTATAGTATAAAGCATTTGCAGCTCATTCCTTTATTGTTTCAAACAGGATATTTGACGATTAAAGAAAAGAAATCAAACGGTTTATATGTTTTAAGTTATCCAAATTTGGAAGTGCGTTCTTCTTTATTACAAAATATCATTGGATTCTTTGGACATACAGACTCTTCTTATTCAACGCCAACTGTTATACATCTTAGGCAAGCATTTGAGGATAAGAAATTGGAGCATTTAATTAGGTTGATAAAAAGTATTTTTAAAAATATTCCGAATCAGATATTTAAGGCCAAAGGAGAATTTTATTATCACAGTTTGATTTATCTCGTATTTTTTTACTTAGGTGAATACATTGAAAGTGAAATAAATACGAATGATGGTAGATTAGATGCAGTTGTAAAAACTACAAATTATATCTACGTTTTAGAATTTAAAATTAACGAAACGGGACAAGTTGCCTTAGATCAAATCAAGCATAAAGGCTATGCTGAAAAGTACTACGCTGATAGTCGAGAAAAAATATTAATAGGTATTAATTTCAATAGTGAATTAAAAACAGTTGACGATTGGAAATATGATACACTCAAATAATAATGTACCGTTGTCTCGATAGCTATCGGATTAGCGTCAAGGAGATTAATAATTAATTGACTTTCAGTGTTTTACATCTATTGCCACGTGCTTTAGCTCGTGG
>CAZMEH010000195.1:0-1527 GCA_964564885.1 uncultured Saprospiraceae bacterium
TTTCTTCTTAATAAGAATGTCTTCAAAGTTAGAAAACAATCAAAAATATTAAAATATCGGTATTGAACGTTTTAGAATGATTTTTGTATCAATATTTTAGTATTCCCAATTCAAATAATTTCACGAACTTTGTAGACATTCTTATTAAGAAGAAAGAAAAGAGCAGGGAACTTGAAACAATGATGCATTTGTTCTCTGTTCTCTAGTCTCTACTTTCTGTTCTAACTACAAAACGAAAATAATAAAAAACGCATGAATACATCTGTGGATATTCAAGCCCTGAACGAAGAAATCTATATAGAAAGCGCATTTTTGGAGCGTTTGACTAACGAAACGGCAAAAGTCATTGTTGGACAACACCATATGATAGAGCGTTTGATGTTAGGTCTGTTATCTGGCGGACACGTTTTATTGGAAGGCTTGCCTGGTTTAGCAAAGACATTAGCTATCAATACGCTTGCAAAAGCCATTGATGGAAAATTTAGTAGAATTCAGTTTACGCCCGATTTGTTGCCTGCCGATATTGTCGGTACGATGATTTATAATCAGTCGAAGAACGATTTCACCGTAAAGAAAGGACCTATTTTTGCAAATTTTGTATTAGCGGATGAGATAAACCGTGCGCCTGCAAAAGTTCAAAGTGCTTTGCTAGAAGCGATGCAAGAGCGTCAAATTACGATTGGTAAAACTACTTTTAAGCTAGATAGACCTTTTCTTGTGTTGGCTACTCAAAATCCAATTGAGCAAGAAGGAACGTACCCGTTGCCAGAAGCGCAAGTGGATCGTTTTATGCTAAAAGTCAAGATTTCTTATCCAAACAAGGAAGATGAAATCAAGATTATGCGTCAAAACATTAGCGCAGAACCAAGACCAAAAATTGAAGCGGTCACTTCTCCTGACCAGATTTTAAGAGCTAGAAAAGTGGTTCGTAAAGTTTATATGGACGAAAAAATCGAGCAATATATTATTGATATCGTATTTGCATCTCGTAATCCATCGGAATACGGTTTGAGCAAATTAAAGAATTTGGTTAGCTACGGTGGCTCACCTCGTGCAAGTATCAACTTGGCAATGGCAGCAAAAGCTTATGCGTTTATCAAGCGTAGAGGTTACGTTATTCCAGAAGATGTACGTGCTATTTGCTACGATGTCATGCGCCATAGAATTGGCTTAACTTACGAAGCGGAAGCAGAGAATATTTCGCAAGAAGATATTATCGCAGAGATATTGAATACGGTTCAAGTACCGTAAAATGCATTGACGATTTTTAAATCCTAATGTCCTGTAATTGGGCGTTATTAAAATAAAGAATGAATTACTTTAAAACAATCACGTTTATTTTGATGCTAATATTCATTTCCTGTAATTCTGAAAATGACGAGAAGTCATTAGAGAAGGAAAATGAAGTAATCGAACAAGAATTAGAACTGTCAGAAAAGAAGAATGAACTACAAACAAAACAGTCTCTAATTGAAGAACAAAAGCAAAAATTAAAAGGAATCAAATTTCAGCCAGTTGAAAATTTTA
>CAZMEH010000196.1:0-1704 GCA_964564885.1 uncultured Saprospiraceae bacterium
ATTATCTGCCGTGTGCGCTTGCTGTCCCCAATTGACAATCGTGTAACTATTATCGCTGCTATTGTGGTATTCTGCAATAATTGGCGAGTAAAAAGGTATCGTTTGTTCGGACGTTTTCAAATAGACACCAGCTTGATGAATAAAGTATTTTTTGCTTGCCACAGGGTCATTTAAAGAACCGTCAACCGCTACCATTTGCCAAACTTCATCTACCCAAGGCGCAGTTGCAGGATATTGTGGCGGCACGGTTTCGCCAGCAGAAGTAAGAAAGGAATAAATATGTCCGCCCTTTCCAACTCGGAGTTCGTAGGATTGGTCTGGATTAGCTGCTTTCGTATATTTCAGTTGAGCATGATACACATTATCTTCCGTAAAAGGCGATGCCCAATAGGAATTAGAAGGCACATAACTATTGGTAAATGTAAAGTTAGTCAAGTCTGTTGGCGTTGGGCCATCATTTGGAAAAATATTGGTTTTTCGTTCGTCTAATGTTTGGCAATAACTTCCTAATTGCATCAGTGTTACCAATACAATCGTTAAAATTTGCTTTGTGTAATTCATCGTTTTATTCTGTGTAAGTGTTGTGAAAATATATCTGTGTTTTTTAAGAATCGGCTGACAGCTGATGGCGCACAGCAAGGCGTTTTATTCCTAATGTTTTTGTAAAAATAATACCTATTCAAAACAATTTTATCATAAATATTCAAATATAATAAGGAACATATAGTTATTATATGACAGGTCACTTTGGGATCTTGATACCTTTTTATCAATATTTTTAGCGTGAGTTCTTAAACAAGTTCAATTTATTTGTTTTAGCTTGCAGACTCTATATTGACATTTATCTTTTTCATACAAAAAAAATGCAACTATATTCTAGTCGATTGCCAGAAATTTCAGTTATTATTCCAACATATAACAGGGCAGAACGTATTATGACCTGTATAGAGTCGGTCATCAAACAGACCTTTAAAAATTGGGAAATTATCATTATTGACGATGGAAGCGAAGATCACAGCTATACTGAGATTAGGCGATTTATTGCCAAATACGAAAACATCCGATATATGTATCATCGTAATCGGGGCGTGACACTTTCTAGGAATGCCGGTATGAGAATCGCTACAGGAAAGTATATTACATTCCTAGATAGTGATGATGAGTACAAAACCAATCACTTGGAACTACGGTATAAATTCATGAAAAATAATCCTACTGTTGACCTCATACATGGTGGCGCAGAGATTATAGGCAATCGGTTTGTAAAAGATAAAAATGACTTGACTAAATTTATTGAATTGAAAGATTGCACTTTATGTGGAACACTTTTCGGGAAGTCAACTGTTTTCAAAACATTGAATGGCTTCAAAGAACTCAAGTATAGTGCGGAGTCTGATTTTGTAGAACGGGCGGAGGAGCAGTTTCGAATACGAAGAGTACACGATCAAACGTATATCTATTTTCGAGACACAGTCGGTAGTATTACGAATAGTATCTGATGAAGTAATAGCGGAACTAAATAGTGCGACTAGTGCGAGTTAACTGATAAGTTTAGAGCATATTTATATTAGATTTTATATTTAGTTCATGTTAAAACTAATTGTTTTAACATGAACTAAATATACTTGTATTTGTTGTAATAATAGGCTATATTGCGGTAGGTTTAACAAAATTATATTTATATGAATAACAACTTCTCATACA
>CAZMEH010000197.1:0-8436 GCA_964564885.1 uncultured Saprospiraceae bacterium
GTCATTCTGAGGAAATGTTTTTTTGCTAGACGAGGCGAAAAACACAGGCATAGCACAGCTATGACGAGTATTTTCAACGAAGTATGGCAGAAAAAGATGAAGTCATAATGGCTAATTTATTATTTTACTTTGCCTTAGACTTTCTTTCAAGGAAAAATATTCAAGAATAACAGGAAAATTTTCATTGAGTATCAACCAATCTCTAATAGGAATTTGAACGGTAGTTCGATTCCCTTTATCATCAGATATATATTTTATATTTAAGCTCGTGGTTTATATTTATATTAATTACGCCACTTTCATTCCCACAAAAAGTTGAACAGGTTATAGTAAATCTACCATACCGATATAAAGGACAATAGTTGTTTTTACTTCCTAAGTAGTATGACAAAAATAATAACTAACCTTTTCGGATGTAAAACCCAGTTTTCAAATAGTTTGATGAAAAATAGTTAGGTTATTATTTTTGGTCGACTACTTAATACAAAAAAATAGTCTAAATTATAGTATGCGATAGAAAAAAAGCTTGAACTTGTTGAATGACGAAAGATGAAGAAATAGTGAACTTGAAGGCAGAAAATACCTTACTTCTCGAAAAGTACAAAGCTTTAGAGAAGAAAGTAGAGCTATTACTTCGATTACTAGAAAAGAAAGATATAAAAAAGGACAGTCATAATAGTCATAACTCACCTAGTCAAGACAAACATCGCCCCAAACGAAACCAAAGTTTGCGTAAAAAGTCAAATCGTAAACCAGGCGGACAGATAGGACACAAAGGAAATACTTTAGAAATAAATATTAATCCAGATAAAATAGAATTACTAAGAAGTAATTTCTGCCAATCCTGCGGTTCAGATTTACGGAAATTAGAACATGCTTTGGTATCGAAAAGACAAGAGGTTATAATTCCACCTATAGAGCCTAAGTTTATAGAATATCAGCAATATGGTTGTCTATGTGGTTGTGGTCATCATCAAAAAGGAACTTATCCCTCGAATATTAGTGCTCTCATACAATTTGGTTCAGATATTATTGCCTTAGTTAGCTATTTCAATGTGTTTCAATATGTACCTTACCATCGCTTAACGTTATTGTTTAAGGATGTATTTAATCTTCCTATGAGCGAAGGTAGTATCGGTAATCTACTAAAAAAAGCAGCTAAAAAATCCACTCCAATTTATGATGCTATCTTAGAAAATATCAAAATCGCCTCTTACGTTGGTAGTGATGAAACAGGAGCAAAAGTAAACGGCAAGAAATGGTGGATTTGGGTTTGCCTGTCCCGAAACCTCGGTGGGCAAACAGCGAAAGATACCTTTCTGAAAACGTCAAAAAGTCGAGGTTTTGAAATCGTAGAGCAAACTTTTCCAGAAGGATTACCTAATACTATAATTGGCTCAGACCGTTGGGCAGCTCAATTAAAAATTGTCTCAAAAAGTAAACAACTTTGTTTTCCACACCTTTTGCGAGATTTAAATTATCTTATTGAAACTGAAAAAAATGATTGGTCTAATCAATTCAAATTATTACTTAAACAGGCATTGAAACTTAAAGAGACTTCTTTAGAAATAAACAAAGCTTTTGAGAAAGAAGGTCAACAAATGATAGCCATTGAAGAAAAACTCAATAAATTACTTGGCATTCCTATACTCAAAGATACTTTTCCTTTGACACTCACTTTTCAAAAACAGATGATAAAACATCGTAATTTTTTATTTACTTTTCTATATCATTTAGAAGTCCCTCCAGATAATAACGCTTCAGAAAGAGCCATTCGAAATGTGAAAGTAAAACAAAAAATATCAGGTCAGTTCAAATCAGGACAGGAGGCTTTCTGTATAATCCGTTCTCTTATTGATACTTTTAGAAAAAGAAACCTTAATGTCCTTGATAAACTAAAAATTATCATGGCTAATTAATACCTGTGTAGTTACAAGATTAGTTCTAACTTTCAATCAACCTAAAAACACGATTGACCTGTTTTAAAATCCGCACTTACTTTCCTTACTTGTACCTAACGGTTTGTGTATGAAGCGTTGGGCATTTCGAAGCACTTCATTTTCAGTTTATCTCAATCTTTATTTACAAGCACCAACTTTGATTTAATCTCTTATTTACCAATGATTTATATGCATTGTTAGCGCAAGTACTTCTTGATTATTTGTCGAATATAAATTTTGCTCCTAATGATATTATATGTGAATCAAGACCAGTATTTCGCTGATAATAATTATAATTTAAAGTTATGTTTTTTAGTCCGAATTTCCATATATGCCCCTTGGTTAAAATGTCAGTATATTTTAGTCCTAACCCAAACTGATTAGAATTAAATTTAGACAGATCGTAATCAGAAGTATAAAAATTACTTGTTGATAAATGTTGCTCAAAAGGTGCAAAATAATCAGATGCAGATTGATTATAAAACCGATAGTTTGGATATAGTGTAAACTTATCTCCAATTTTAATAGGTAATTCTACATTGAAAGTGTTTGAAGTTATTCCCCAATCGTCAAAATAATAACGATAATATGTTTTTAAGACGAGATACTCGTTAATATAATGATTTAAACGAATGCCAACTGGGACTTTAAGTCTATTATTAGGCAATCGTTCTATATCATCTGCCAATTGAAAAACGTCTGTATTGTTTGGGTTTGTATAATTGGGAATACTTGATGCATTACCAATATAAAAATTATCAATATCAGAAAAATATACTCTTTGCATAGGATTAGCCAACCAGCCATTTTGGTAAGTTATGTCTGTAAAAATAGAAAATTGAGTTCTTTTGCTTAATATTTGTGATATACTCATTGAAAACGAAAATGTATTTCTACCTTTATTTTCAATTAGTGTTGTTTTAATAGGTTTCCAAGCATTTATACTTTCTTTGTCTATAGGGTTTCCATTACCATCAAATATATCAACGCCATTAAAAAAAGCTGCATTTAGGTCGCCATTTTCATTAATGTAAGTTTTAATTTCTGTTGGATATGCAGGACTCCAAAAATCTAAATAAGTGTTTGCACTTAAATCCAATTTCGTGTTTTTTTGGTTAAATAACTTCGTAAAGCCTATTCCTGCTCCAAATGACGTATAATCATATTCGGTTGCAAAATTTATGTTGGCATTGTATATTTCATTTCTATCATCAGAAGAATGGCTATAACCTATATTTCCACTTGTCCAAACGTCACTTTTAGAAGCACCTGAAGATTCTACCCAAGGTGATCTTGTTGTTGCACCGTTTTCTTCTTCGTCATCATCACCGTATCCACCTCCACCTGAAGATGCTCCAGGTCCAGCAAAAGGGCTTAGGTTACTTGATGATGCTGAACTATAGGCAGAAACTGTGGCATCAATACTTAATATATCATCATCACTTAATGGTATGGTAATATTAATATTTGTTGCAAAATCATTTAATTGTTCAGTTCCTATCCCACCAGTAACTGATGCATTCTCGCCATTTTGAGTATAAAAACTCGTAAGTATATCTATTTCAGCATACTCCAATACTCGTTTTTTGAAAACATTTACCGTGCCTTGGCTAATACTTGTCGTATCTTGATTGCCTTGAGAAAATAAAGCAATAGGAATACAAAATAAAAGTAATGGGAAAACTATTCGATTCATTTTTCTATATTTAATGCGAATTAAAAGTTAATTACAGCTAAAAAAACAGAAACTACCGCAATTTTACCATAAACATGAGTAAGAATAGCTTTAGTATTTCTAGTTTTAGAAGCATTTTGTATGTTAGTAAGTTGAATTAACCAGTTAAAATAGCTTTCAATAGGTTGTCTAATAGAACTAATTGCAGTATTAAGCCATTTTTGGTCAGTGAACAATCTTACTTGACCTCTTTTTCTTTTAGCAATTGCATGAATTGTGACATTAAATTCTTGCTTAAAGTAGTTTCTGTTTTTTTCATCAAGATAAGCGCTATCTAAATAACATTTAGCATGACTGATTTTAGGCAATAGTTCATTTTTAAATACCTCATAATCGTGATTAGCAGCACTTGATATTGTGGTTAAGCAAGCATGTGGTAATTTGGGTTCAGAAGCCACTACATTTAAAGCATGATATTTCAACCCATGATAATACGTTTTCTTTGTAGCACAGTAACCATGTTCAGCGATTTCCTTAGCGACTTTAGCATTAATTGAACGGCTACCTTTTGCCATCATAATAGGCATAGAGTCTCCTACGAATTCTATTACATTATCCTGAAAATCAGTGTGTTTTGATATGTGTTTCTCGTTAATAATGTTTGCTATCTGTCGGAAACATTCACTTAATTTATTTACTCGATGATTAAATGCTTCATATTTCGGCAAATCAGGAAACCAAGAACGCAGGTGGCGATTGGCATACTTATGAATCGCTTTTTTAGTCGTCAATTTAAAATCATCCGTTGTGCAAAATAAATAGATAGTTCCTACTTCTATATCTGTAAATTTTAGCTTATTATTACGGCTGAAACGCTCATTATAAATATCAAATACCCAAGAGTATTCACATAAAAGAAAATAAGTCTTTACAAGTTTTGTTTCCCAATTCATAGAGTTTTTTTTTGAAAGTTCAGATATTCAAATTTATAACTTCTTGTGACTTTGGGAAACTTCTTTTTTAACTTTTAATTCGCATGACTTATAAAGTACAATACGAATGATTGTACAGATGAAGAATTTCCGATAAATTCAACATTCCCACAAACTAAAAAAGGTCTAATGAATTGCTTCATTAGACCTTTTTTGATTGCTATATAACTCTCTTTTAGTTCACCATAATACTTTTGGAAACTACTTGATTTTCTGTTGTTGTCATTTGAATAAAATATACTCCTGTTTGATAATTTGAAGTATCTAAGCGAATAAATTGCTCTTCGATTGTTTGACTATATACTTTTTGACCTATACTATTAATAACATCTATTCTTTTTACTTTTACTTGCCCTAAGTCAATATTCGCAAATGTATTCGCAGGAATTGGATAAATTTTGATTTCTTGCGCTAATTGACGAAGTACACTTGCAGTAGAGGTCGTGTTTTTTGCATCACCTATACTTACCGAACTTACATCATCATTAATCGTTCCGCTTTCTCCGTCTTCATTATCTCCACCTCTTGATTGCATGATGTCATCTTCAATAACAAGTGCATAAGTAAGTACGAGCCCTGTTGAGGATTTGAGGCTTGTAGTTTGTCCTGAATTACTTTTTACAGTAACTATTTCCTTATTCGTTTTTATTTGTGCGGTTGCTAATACTGTCAGCCCTGATAGTAAAATTATTAAGGCACTACGACCTAGTTGAATCATATTATTATTCATATAAGTTTTTATCTAGTAGACACAACGAAGAGCTATTTAGGAATTTAAAGTCCTATTGTCTCATTATATTATCGCAAAATAGCTTAATATATACACGTATTGATTGACTCTTTTCACACTTAAAACAGAATATTTAGTTTTTCCAATACGAAATTGTTAAAATATTTGGTCAATACAAAGTACAAAATAGATAATTTGTACATTAAAATCATTAGTATGTAATTATTAGTTCTTTGATTAATAACGATTTATAAATAAAAAACGCTGTTTATTGTACAAAATAAAAAAAATGTTAATTTTACAGAATATTACAAACTCAACATAATATTTGGAGATGATTAACAATAAATTGTTATCTATTCTTGAAAACCTGTCTAAATACGATTTAAATCAATTAAGAAAATATATTGCGTCGCCTTTTTTCAATGAAAATGAAAAGGTGATGCAATTGTTTGATTTGTTGAATAGCAGACTACGCTCCAAAAATACGATTCAGTACAAAGAGGATTGGGAGGAATTTATAAGGTTTTCTTGGAATAAAATATACTCACCTAAGACGAAATACAATGATGTCAAATTTAGAAGACTTTGTTCAGATTTAAATAAACTAGCACAAGATTTTATCGGCTACAAGGAGTATGAATTGCAACCTTTGACACAGTTCAACTTCATATTGAAAGCACTCAATGAAAGAAACCTTAACAAGCATTTTTTAGCGGTGGAGCGGCAAGCTAGAAACATCAACAATAAGACGAAATATAGAAATGCAGATACTTTTTGGGAAAATTTTAGGCTAGAATACGAACGTCATAATTACCTAGAACGAAATGCTGCACGGCATAGTTTCCTAGGTAATCATAACGAAGCAGATCATTTTTTGGATTGTTACTATTGGTCAAATAAGCTTCGGATGTATAGCGAGGCATTGAATAATCGAAGTATTCTCAATATTGATATTAATATTAATTTGATTAATGAATTGCTAGAAGTAGTTAAAGGTAGCACGTTAATTAAAGTACCTGCGATTGCTATTTATTACCATATTATTATGGCATTTCAAGCACCCGAAGAGGTTCAACATTTTACTGCAATCATTGAATTGACAGATAATCACGGAGACCTATTTCCACAAACAGAGTTGCGTTCGATTTATATTTTTGCTCAAAATTATTGTATTCGTAAAATAAATTCTGGGAATTTGGAATATTATGAGCAGCTTTTTAATATTTATAAATCACTATTAGAAAAGGAAATCATCTTTATTAATAAACAACTGACACCGAGTAATTATAAGAATATTGTAACAGTTGGTCTGTTTGTAAAAGACTACGATTGGATAGAAAATTTCATTTTAAATTATAATAATCGTTTACCAAAAACATATCGTAATAGCGCATTAACTTACAACCTCGCTAATCTTTATTTTAATAAAAAAGAGTTTGGAAAAGTCATTGGACAACTTCAAAAAATGGAATATAAGGATGCTTTTGATAGCTTGAGTAGCCGCTGGCTGTTATTAAAAACTTATTATGAATTGCGTGAAACAGATGCTTTTGATGCGCTCAAGGATAGTTTCTCTATTTTTATTCGTCGCAACAAGTCACTTTCTGAACGCAATAAAGAAAAATACCTCAATGCTGTTCGATTTATTAGTAAAATCATGCGAGTAGCCAATTTTGATAAAAAAAGCTACAAACCACTACTGCAACAACTCAACGATACTCGCATTATCATCGACAAACGTTGGTTATTGGCAAAGTTGGAAGAAGTCAGGTAGTTTTTAATGTGGAATAAATACAAAAGAAGAATATTCTTCTTTTGTATTTAGAGTACGCTTCAAAAAAAACTGTATTAAGAAACTAAATAGCTCACGTTTTCGTTTCTAGTCTAGGATCATTATTTTTATTTGATTAAAATGAATAAAAATGTCAAAAATTGCAATATATACTGAAATAGATACTCATTCTTTAATGAATGGCATTGCCAGTTTAAAGATAAATGAGTTGGAAGAAATGGTTAAAAGTTTAAACCTTCTCATTTCCCAGAAGAGATCAAAGCTTGCTACCCAACAAGAATCTAAATTACTTTTACTACACAATAAAACATTCTTTTCTTCCTCTAAACAACAATTATTAAGTCAACTTACTAATAAGTTAGAAGAAGAAAGTATATCAGAAATCGAAAGGACACAATTACAAAACTTGTTAGATGAAGCAGAGAAATTAAGAAACAAACGATTAAGATATTTAATTGAATTGGCTCAAATAAAGAATACTTCTCTTCCTTTATTAATGCAAGGAATGGGTTTGAAACCTCATGGTATATGAGCAAGAAAATCTCAAAAGGTATTAGAAAAGAAGTTAGTGATCGAGCTAATGGATATTGTGAATATTGCTATGCACTTTCTGATTATTCGCCAAATACATTTTCAATTGACCATATTATTCCTCAAAGTTTAGAAGGAAATCACGATATTTCAAATTTGGCTTTGTCTTGTACCAATTGTAATAATCATAAATACAATAAGATAGAACATTTTGATGCCATAACGAATCAAAACATTCCATTATTCCATCCCAGAACGGATTATTGGCTTAACCATTTTCAATGGAGTAGCGATGGTCAATTAATTATGGGCTTAACATCTAAAGGTCGGGTTACTGTTGAATTACTTCGATTAAATCGACAAAGCAATATTAATCTCCGAGAATTATTATTACTCGTTGGTTTACATCCTCCCAACCTATATCCAGCGGATTAAGTACTTGGACAAAAGTGTCCACATATTAGTCTTTATTCACAAAGGTTCTTATAGAACTTGTTTAAAAAATACAGATTTTAGTTTTAGGCTGCGTTAGCAGGCAGGCATAAAATTAAAAGATGATTTTACAGGCATAATAAATTTTGTGAATAAAGACTATTACTTTGTTTTATAAACAATTGATAGTCAGCAGGTTTTTTATCTGACTTTTCTCAGTCCCAAATGCTCGGGACAGTCTGACTTCTGTCCTCTTACTTGAATTCCAATCAACAAAGATCCCAAAGCGAAACATAAGTTTCAGAATGTAAACTCTTGAATAAATAAACCAACAGAAAGTA
>CAZMEH010000198.1:0-3301 GCA_964564885.1 uncultured Saprospiraceae bacterium
TTCGCTGAACTGCGAGGCGCAGTAAGGCGATTTTCGGTAAGACCGAAAAACAGCAAAAAAGAATGGTTACGGCTACTTTCGACAAATTTAAAATACTAATTTCGATAGCTATCTATTTAGCCTTTTGTCTTTCAGAGCGGATAATTTTTAAAATATCTATCATTTTTAATCATACTGCGTAACATTAATTATTAAAAGAAAATTATTCAGATGCAAACTTACAAATCAGATGTTATTATTGTCGGCGGCGGTCTTGCTGGTATTGTCACTGCAATTGAATTGTTAGAAGAGAACAAAAAAGTCCTCATTCTTGACCGAGATATGGAAGCTAACTTCGGCGGATTAGCCAAATGGAGTTTTGGCGGAATGTTCTTTGTGAATAGTAAACTACAACGACAAAGAGGCATCAAGGATAGCGTCGATTTAGCTACTAATGACTGGTTTTCTTACGCAGAATTTGACGAAAAAGAATACTGGGGCAAAAAGTGGGCAGAACAATATATTCATTTCTCAACGCCTCACGGTTACGATTGGTTACGCAAAAAAGGGCTTTCATTTTTTCCAATATTGAATTGGGCAGAACGAGGTTTGTTCGTTCCTGGGAATTCCGTTCCTCGTTTTCATATGGTTTTAGGAACAGGTTGGGAATTGACCAATCTAATGATTGATACTTTAAAAAACCATCCAAAAGCGAAGACTAATTTACTGATTGTTTGCGAACATCGAGTGAATGAAATCATTTCTCAAAACAATACAATTAAAGGCGTTAGAGGTTCACAGGAGCAAGGTGGAGCTGATTTTGAAGCGTATGCTGATGTTTTAGTTGTGGCAACTGGCGGAATTAATGGAAGTATTGAAAAGGTTAGAGAAAACTGGTTTAAGCCTTGGGGCAAACCACCAAAAACGATTTTAAATGGTGCGCATCCATTTGCAATTGGTGATTTGCATGATGCTACTGAGAAGGTTAATGGAAACGTGGTCAACTTAGAAAAACAATGGAATTATGCCGCAGGTATTCACCATTATAAACCAAGATACGAAGGTCACGGATTGAGTTTAGTTCCGCCAAAATCAGCTTTATGGTTGAATTATGAAGGAAAGAGAATTGGTCCAACGCCATTGGTGACTTCTTTTGATACTCGTTATATGGTAGAACGGATTTGCGAAGAACCGATAAAGTATTCGTGGCAAGTGTTGAATTTTAAAATAGCAGAAAAAGAATTTGCTATTTCTGGCTCGGAGCATAATGAGTTGATGCGAGATAAAAAACTATTAAGATTTATTTATCAAATATTGGTAAAAGGAAATGGCGAATTAGTGAATAAAATCATTGATAATTGTAAAGATGTCGTGATTGGAAATACCGTCGAAGAGTTGGTCGAGAACATGAACGCGATTGATGATAATGAAGCACCTGTCAAATTGGATTTGGTACAAGATGCGATTTCAAAATACGATGCGCAGATTGACCGAGGAAAAGCATATCACAATGACCCGCAATTGCGTTTAATCGCTCATGCTCGTCAATATCGTGGCGATAAAACCCGAACGTGTAATTTTCAAAAAATAGTTGATGGCAAAGCAATGCCGTTGATTGCGATTCGAGAATTTGTACTTTCACGGAAGAGTCTTGGCGGTATTCAAACGAATTTGTCTGGTCAAGTTTTGACAAAACCGAGCATTGACGGAAAACAAGAAGCGATTGATGGATTGTATGCAGTTGGTGAAGCGTCAGGTTTTGGCGGTGGCGGAATGCACGGACATCGTTCGCTAGAAGGAACATTTCTTGGCGGTTGTGTGATTACAGGACGTGTCGTCGGAAAAGCTATAAATGATAAAAAACTATAAAATTGATCATACTACTATATAAAATGAAAAAAGTGAACACAAAGACACAAATAAACAGAGTTAACTTATTGGTTATCAGCACTATTTTCTCTGTGTTTTTGTGTCTCCGTGTTTCAAAGTAAAAATGTATAGTACTATGAAAGTTAATATATATTCCAGTATTATATTAGGTAACATTAGGAAAACACTAACCAAATAAAGAGAATGAACAAAACATTAATTATAGGTGCAGGTCCAGCAGGATTAGCTACGGCAGGACGCATGAGGAAAATGGGATTAGATTTTGAAATGATTGAGCAAACAGATAAAGTTGCTTGGTCTTGGACAAAGCATTACGATAGATTATTGCTACATACGGTGAAGCAATTTTCACATTTACCGCATTTGAAATTTCCAGAAGATTATCCATTATATGTGCCTCGATTGAAACTCGTCGAGTATTATAATAGTTATGCGAAGCATTTTAATATCAAACCGCATTTTAATACTTCGGCTACTGCGGTGAAGAAAGTTGGCGATAAATGGCAAGTTTCAACGAATACATGCAAATATTTTGATGTGGATAATGTGGTAATTGCAACTGGTGTGAATCGGATTCCTTTTCGTCCGACTTGGGAAGGCGAAGAGAATTTTAAAGGTAAAATCGTCCATAGCCGTGATTACAAAAATGTTGAACCGTTCAGAGGTGACAAGGTTTTGGTGATTGGAATGGGAAATACTGGTGCGGAATTGGCTTTGGATTTGGCGGAAAATGGAATCGAATGTTGTATTTCTGTCCGTAGCCCGATTACAATCGTTCCTCGTGATGTCAATGGGCGTCCTGTGCAAGTGACAGCGAAGCAATTGGCGAAGTTACCTTTCGGTCTTGGCGATTGGTTAGGAACGCAAATTCGTCGTTTAATTATTGGCGATTTAACAAAATATAATATTCCTGTGTCAAAGATTCATCCTATGGTTCAACTGCGTGAAACAGGAAAAACACCCGTTATTGACTTAGGAACAGTGAACTATATTAAGGCTGGAAAAATCAAAGCGATTGGTGATATTACTAGTTTCCATGAAAATGGAATTGTAGAGAAAAATGGAACTAGCCACGATTTTGATAGCGTTATTTTAGCAACGGGTTATCGTTCAAAATTAGGCAACTTCGTAGAAAACGTAGATAAAGTATTAGACAAACACGGTTACCCAAAGCAAGCGGAAGCAGATGGAGAACACAAAGGTTTATTCTTTGCTGGTTTTGATAATTATAAGCTTGGCGGATTGCTAGGGACAATTTTTACAGATTCGGAGATTATTGCGAATGCTATAAAAGCGAAATAATCTTTAGAAGTCGGAAGTCAGACCGCTTCGCTGTCAGAAGTCAGATAAATAATTCGAAAAGGCTATCAGGATATTTTTAGATTTTAAATTTTTTACTAATAAATAAAATAGGCTCTTCGGTGAATTTAGT
>CAZMEH010000199.1:0-2018 GCA_964564885.1 uncultured Saprospiraceae bacterium
TAAATTCATAGAGTAAGGGAGTAGGAAAAAAATAACCTACGCAATCTAGCTTGTTCTTTTCATTTTTAAAAAACGTAAAAAATAGCTCCGTAGCTACGGCTATGCACCGATTTTTTAAATTTCTTAAAAAGAAAAATAACGTCGCAATATCAGGTAGGTTATTTATTTCCTGCTCCCTAACTATAAAAAGTCAATTTTCGGTAATAATTTTCAACACGTTAAAAACTTTAATTAAAAATAATGAGAAACGTAAATCTAGTATTTGTTTTAGTATTGAGTCTGTTTTTATTGAATAGTTGTGGCGAACGAAATAGTCAAAGTGAGCGATTAATGAATGGCACAAGTGCAACTCTTAACGACGCAACACTAGCTTACGTTCCTGCGGATGCCAATACAGTAACGACTGTAAATATGCAGAGCATTATGGATAAAATGGATTTTGAGTCAGTTAAAGGCATGGAATTCTATCAGGATGCAAAAAAGGAAATGCAAAAAAAGAATCCTGAATTGGTCTATTTGATGGAAGATCCAGCAAATTCTGGTATTGACCTTTCTAAAAACATGTACATGTTTACGGATATGTCTAGTAAGGATGATTTGTTTATGGCAAGTATGTTGACTATTAAGGACAAGTCGAAATTTGCTACAATGATTCAGAAGTCTGGTGAAGAAAAAGCAATCGAAATAGAAGAAAAACCAGCATATAGCTATGCTCGTACAAGCGACAATTCAGCGGTTATTTTTAATGATAAAGTAGCAATAATGGGCGCAGGTGAGAATGACGCACAGTTAGAAGCTAAACTAGTTGGTATTCTAACAAACAAACCTTCAAAGTCTATTACTTCTAATAAAAAATTCAGAGATAACTTTAAAGGAAGCCATGATTTTTATTCTTTCCAAAGTTTTGATGTTGCTGAAAACTTGCTAGACGGACAAAGCGAAGAAGTATTAGAAGCATTAGGTTTGACTAAAGAGGATTTGAAAGGTAATAACATGACAATGTATGGAGATTTCAAGGATGGTAAAATTGAAGCTATATCTGAAATGCACCTTAATAAAAATGTAAAAGAAGTGTTTGGCGCACTTGTAAAATCAAAAGTAAGCACTGATTTTTCAAAATATATTCCGAGCGAAAACCTAATGGGCGCAATGACAATGGCGCTTAACTTGAAAGGAATTAATACACTTGTTAATGAGCAATTGGCCGTAGCACAAGGCGCAGATTTCTATATGAATAATATGCTCGGGATGTCAAGAGATGATTTAATGAAAGCTTTTGACGGTGATGCATTTACGGCTGCTTACGGAAATGGGAATGCTAAAAACCCTGAAATGTTGGCTGGTTTGAAAATTAGTGATAAGAAATTATTTAACCAGATAATGGATAAATTAAAAGATAAAGGTCTTTTAAAAGAAGCTGGAAAAGATGTTTATAGTGTTCGTTTTATGGGCGATACGGGTTATAGAATTTCTGTGAAGTCGAATGTAATGCTTGTCGGAACAACAGCGGCAATGAGTAATATCGGAGATGGAAACTTCGAACCAATTTCAAAATCACAATTGAATAGCCTTTCTGGCTCGTTTGCTATGTTCGCTGACATGAGTATGGTTCAGAAACTTTATCCAGATATTTCTATGAATAAATTAGAATATTTCACCGCTTCTGGAAGTTTGGAAGGTGGAAAATCAACGCTTAATTTCAAAGAAAAAGACGAAAATAGCTTGAAGTTATTGATGGAATTATTCAATGATATACATAAAAAGAATAAACGTAAAGAAGGTTTAGAAATGTAAACAACCTCCAAAAAAAAGGGTCGGACGCCTTAAAGACGTCCGACCCTTACATTTACGAATTATTTTTATTCTTATTCTTCAACAAAAACTACTTCGATTTTAATATCATTCTTTCCAACCAAAGCTACATCTTGTATACTCTCAATCGAATAGCCTTTATTTGGTTCATAAATCATTTCTTTATCCTTTGTAATTACCGCATTATTAGACCCAGATATAATGCT
>CAZMEH010000200.1:0-6353 GCA_964564885.1 uncultured Saprospiraceae bacterium
TAATCGAAGGAGTTGCTAATGTAGGATTTGAATGTAAGTTAGATAATACTAAAATTCGTTTAGGTGGTTTTTATGAAATGCCACTTAACAGTAATGAATACTTCAACGTCGGGCTAGAAACTAGTGTTTTGTTTAGTTTATAATAAACAAGTTCATTTTCTTGAAAAAGGACAAAGGTTTTTAATTATTGAACTAACATTAGTTTGACGATTAGGAATGTTTGTCCTTTTTTTAATGAAAAAATATATTTCAGAAAAGAGAACAGTGAGTTTATATCCGCAGGTAGAGAAGAGAGAATAGAGACAAAAATAAAACGTCTAACTTATTGATTGTCAATAACAAAAATGAAAAAAACTTCTCTTTTCTCTGTTTTGAAAAATGTAAAATAAATACTAAAGTAAAAATAATTTAGCAGATAGGTTTAGCCAGTTACAGTTTTACAAAAAGGTAAAAATTTAATTGTCAAGTTATTTTTAGTATGATTTTTTGCTTCTTTGACAATTATTGCCTTTTTGCCCAGTGGGGCTTACCTTATTGCCATAACTCACTGAAAAACAATGGGGCAAGCCTCACTGGATAGAAGAAAAGAACTATTTGGCAAAAAATGTCAAACAACCGATTTTTTCTATATTCTACTATTTTTTACTCTTCCCTAAAGTACACTTTTAATATAAAATACTCTATACCATTACATTTGATTATTTATTCTACGAATAGTAGGATTTTTGATTGAAGAGGTTCATTAATAGCTTATTACTTATTCCCATTCTTAGTAGCTAATCAAAATAGTTTTTATTAAATAATTGGATAAAAATCATGAATATATTATTATTCTTATTTTTTATTGAGGAAAGACTATTCTAAGAGCAATAAATTTTGTTAATTTGTTAAGGTTATCTTAAAAAAAAGGGTTTTAGATTTATTTTTCATAGAAAATAAATCCAATAAATTTTAAGCTTTTTTATTCTAAAAGGCTGACAATAAGTGGATTACTTATTGCATTTAATTTAATGTATTTTTAATTGAAGTTAATAACTTCATAAAGTCATTTTGAACAAACAAAAACAAAAATAAAAATCGAATGAGCAAAGTAAACAATTTATGGAAGAAATTCCATCGTATTGAAGGAGAGATGGAGCAGTTGCAAAAAAAGTCAGCAGCATACAACATTAAAACAGGAGAATTACTAGAAGTGTACGAGAAAATCCAAAAAGCAGAAGCTAATCTAGGTTCATGGGAAACAGGCATGGAGGCTTAATCATATTTCCTCATTACTTAACACATCTTTATGATTAAAATTTACATTTTAAATTAAAAAAGGATATTGCAATGAAGCAATATCCTTTTCGTTTTTTATGGTGTCTAATCCTAAAATCAGGCTAATTTAGTTTTACTGTGCATTAGCCATATCGTCTTTATTCAAAATATTTGTTTGGCTACCTTCATTTATAATTATTTTCACATCTTTAGGAAGAACAATTGTATAAACAATCGATTCTTTAAGTAATGTTCCATCTTTACTAATTTGAGCAGCAGCTAATTTATTAGGATGTTCAATCATTACACCATCTGCCGTAGAAGACATCGTTAAATTATACCTTCCTTTAGAAATCATGTACTTCATGATATGAACATTGGCATTTTCATAAGAAATATCCATTTGGACTCTTAATGTGCTGTTGTTCCATCGTTCGATATTGACATCTCCGTCTAGATTTAGAACAACCTGTCTTTGACTGTTTAAGTCAAATGTTTTCAACAAGTTCTTTTGCGCTTGTTGTGCGACGGAGCTACTTGTAACAAGCATTAATGCAAATAAAAATATTGAATTCTTCATACTGCACCTCCTTTTATTGAGTTCTATTCCTTCTAACGAAACTTTATTTTGTTAGAAATTAAAAATCAGAACTCTGTTTTGAAATATATGTAATATACAAATTTTTGAAGATAAAATCAAGGTTCATCGACAAAAATATTAGTTTATCGGATTACTTGACGAATCTTTACCAATTGCTTTAATAAATCTTCTAACTGATCTAAGGGTAACATGTTCGCTCCATCTGATTTTGCCTCACTTGGCTTTGGATGAGTTTCCATAAACAAACCATCAACACCGACTGCAATACCCGCTTTGGCGATGGTTTCAATTAATTTGGGCTTTCCTCCAGTTACGCCAGAACTTTGATTAGGTTGTTGAAGAGAATGCGTGCAATCTAAAACAACGGTTGCGCCGAAATCTTGCATCACTGGAATTCCTCTAAAGTCAACCACTAAATCTTGATAACCAAACGTAGTTCCTCGTTCCGTTATCCAAGCATTAGGATTACCAGATTGAGTTACTTTGTCTACCGCAAATTTCATAGACTCCGCACTCATGAACTGTCCTTTTTTTATACTGACTATTTTACCCGTTTCAGCCGCAGCTACAAGAATGGCAGTTTGTCTACACAGAAAAGCTGGAATTTGTAACACATCAACATATTCGGCTGCCATTGCTGCTTCTTCTGCTGTATGTATATCTGTAATGGTTGGTACATTAAAAGTCGTTCCAATTTTTTTCAAAATATTGAGTGCTTTTAAATCACCAATTCCAGTAAACGAGTCTAATCTAGAACGATTTGCTTTTCGATACGAACCTTTGAATATTAAAGGTATTTCTAATCGATCGCAAATGTCAATGACCCTTTCAGCTATTTCAAATGCAATTTCTTCTCCCTCAATGGCACATGGCCCAGCAATAAGAAAAAAGTTGCCGCTTTTTGTATGTTTTATTTTTGGTACTGCTGCTATCATGTTTGTTGCTATTTGAACACAAAAGTAATCTAAAAAGTTCTTTAAATGAAAAACTGTTTGTGAAATAAAGTTCCATTTAAGCTCTTCTTATATTTAGTTTTGGTGTATAAATTTTGATATTTTAATTATTTCAGATTTTTATACTGAATTGAGTTTTTAGTTGAAATTATTTTTCATATATGTTTTGATATTAAAAAGAAAAGATGGTTCGAGCATTTTTTTTAATTACTCTTCAAAAAAACAAAAAAATTAATGCTTTGTTTTAATACTTGCCAAATGTCGTAATGTTTGGCTTATTTTTACAATTAGTAATGCTTATTTATGTGCTTTGAGTTTCTCTGTAAAATGTGTCAAAATTATTTTTTCATAAAACCCTATTGACAAAAAAGGTGTCAGGAGCGAGTTGTCATATAAAAACCTGATGATTAATTTTTTTGACACTTCGCTGTTTTGTCCATATACTTAAAGAAGGATAAAACATTCTCATTTTCTTTGATAACTTTCAAAGAACCAAAATTGATTACACAAAAAATCATAAAATCTCTATAATTACGAATTTATGTCATTTAACGAATTTTTGCAAATAGAACTGTTTTATTCCGTAAGAGTATTAGATATTATACAAATTATTTTAGTTCTGATTATTTTTAGGGCAACGATGATTGGAAGTCTAGTTTTTATAAAAAAATATAGCGAACAATTTGAGTTATTAAGAAAAAATCAGCGTGTATTTAGACGCTTGGCTAGGGTTATAATAAATCTAACAGGATTATTATCTGTAATAAGTTTAGTTGGTTTTGAAATTTCAGAACTATTATCCTATGAAATTTTAAAAATTGGTGAATATCCATTTAGGGTATCGAATATAGTGAATGCTGTTCTTGTTATTTTGATAGCGCAAGGTATATTGTGGCTTGCTTCTCACGTTTTGGAAGGATTCTATGAGAGACAAGGGAACTGGGAGATTGGGACGAAATTTGCCATTAGTCAAATTTTAAGATATGTTATCTACACGATTGCTATATTGTCGAGTATTCAAGCACTTGGTTTTAACTTGACAGTCATCTGGGGCGGTGCGGCGGCTCTATTGGTCGGGATTGGTTTAGGTTTACAACAGACTTTTACGGATTTGATTTCAGGTATTTTTATGCTAGTTGAGCGAGGCGTGAACGTAGGACATGTTTTGCAAATAGGAGATAAGATTGGCAAAGTGAAAAAAATTGGGTTTAGGGCATCTGAAATTATAACGAGAGAGAATATTGTCTTATTGATACCAAACTCTAAATTAGTGGGTGATACGGTCATTAATTGGAGTCACAACGACGCTGATGTTCGTTTTGAAGTAGAAGTTGGCGTTGCTTATGGTTCTGATACAGAATTGGTACAACGGTTATTGTTTAAGCTAGCAAATGAGCACAAGCTAGTTTTACAAACACCAAAGCCGATTATTCGATTTGCTACTTTTGGTGATTCGTCACTTAATTTCAAAATCTTATTTTGGGCTTCAGCGGAGCATTTTTTAATAATAGAAGACGTAAAGAGTGATTTGAATTATGCGATTGATAAAGCATTTAGAAAGCATAATATCACTATACCGTTTCCTCAAAGAGATGTTTGGACACAATCTGCTTGATTGTAGCTAAGGAAGACTTACAAGGTCTAAAAGACCTCGTAAGTCAATCAATAACCTTTAAAACTCATCTTGTTCATCAAGACGACCATCGTCATTTTCACCATCAAAACCACAACCTACAGGCGGCTCTGCTTGTAGCCAAAGGTCAATTGGATCACCTTGATTAACGGACATAGAATCCATAGAATCGGGCAATTGTCGCCAGACATAGGCACTAGAAGTATCCGAAACATTGCCAGCAATCATTATAGCACCTTCCGAAAATTTCTTACGTCTAATCGTTGCCAATGCTTCTTGATAGGTTTTGCAAACCAATGAAGGAACATCAGCGGAAACGCCACGACCTTCTGCAACCACAAGAATAATAGCAGTTCCTTGTTTGAATTTAACGGCTTCATTTTTGTCAGAATATCTTTTTATTATCTTACCACTAGAAGCTAGGCGGACTTGAAGTACTGTATTTTCTGCTCTATCAGGTCTTTTCTCAACTTTCTTAATAACAAAATTCTTTCGTTCTAGTTGTCCTCTTGCCATGTTTACTTGCTTGTCCCAAATGTCAGGGAAAGTAACCATCCCTCTTTCCATCGCATTGATAGTTAGATAAACGGTTCTATATTTCTTAGCCTTAGACTCGGCAGGTGGATCTTGAGATATAATCTCGCCAGCTTGCAGCGTTTCATCATAAGAACTCGATGTATCTATAATCCGCAAATCTACATATTTACTACCTTTCAAGGCTTTAGCTTGCTCAAACGTTTTGCCAATTAATGAAGGAACAGTAACATAGTCATTGTGTCTAGTATAAAAACGGAGGAATAGTAACATTAGAATTATTGCTCCCGTGGCAAGACCTAATACTCCACCAAAATTCTTTAGAAAAACTTTACTAGTAATAAAGTATCGTAGTTCTGTTGCCCAATCTTTTAATCTTTCTATGATGTTATTCATAATTGGCGAAATTCTATTTTAATTATTTAGGTTGTCAAATTTTTTTATAAAATCCAACAAAATGAGAAGGTGAACGTATCTAATATAGTTGTGCTTTTGATGAAGCGCAGTGCTTGTTTTAGTATTAATTCTTAAACAAGTTCCATATAAAAACAGTTGAAGTTATAAATATCACACGAAAATAAAGTTTATTTAAAGAACTTGTTCAAAATAAAAACCAAAAAACATGACTTGTTTGAAGGAATATAAAAAAAACTGCTCCAAAACATTCTCAAAAATAATATTTTAATAATGATTATCGGTTTTTTACATTAAAGTTGTTTTCTTATTGATAATGAGTTGATAAAATATTTTACTTTTTTTATATTTGGCAAAATACGGAGAATGAGTTTCAAATGGTAAGTTTTATAATAAAACCCATACTACCGTACAAAACGAAAAAAATGAACACAGAGGCACAAAGAAACAGCGTTAACTTATTGATTATCAGGACTAATTTTCTCCGTGTATCTGTGTCTCCGTGCTTTAAAGTGAAAATGTATAGTATTATGAATAAAATCATAAAAGTCTATACGACATCATTTTTAATGTTAAAAAAAGTAAAATCATCTACTTGTTAGAATATAACTGTTGATATAAATACATGCGAACTACAAATAATACAACGTCAGATAGCGAAGAACTACATAGGCAAGCATTTAGAAGAGCAATGATTTCTTTAGGAATAGTGTACCCATTAGTGCATTATACTATGGTGATTGTAGATCCTCTAATCACACTACCTATTATTCCTGTATTTGTTTTCCCGATTCTTTTCTTTTTAGGATTATTTGCAGGATTTCAATTTAAGCTAAAGGTCAAGCAGGTAAATATTTTAAAACTGTCCTTATTTTTTATTCAAATATTCTACTTCATTTATTTATTTTATTCAAATAACTTTTCAAGAACTATTTCTTTTAGTTTTTGGGTCTATATATTG
>CAZMEH010000201.1:0-4186 GCA_964564885.1 uncultured Saprospiraceae bacterium
AATTGATCGACATTCATATAGAAATTAACACCTGCGACTTCACCTAAAAGTATGTCGCTTTCATCTAAATACATCTCACCTTTTTCAAAAACCATAGGAGCGGAACCATCACAGCATCCACCACTTTGATGAAAAATTAAATCGCCATGTTGGGCTTGTAATTGTTTTACAATTTTTGTTGCTGCTTCTGTAATTTGAACTCTCTCCATACCTAAAGTTATTAAAAAAGCTGAACTGATTTAGTAGTTCAGCTCTTTGTGTATTTTAATTTTCTACTAAAAGAAACCTAATTTATTTTTATCATAAGAGATTAACATATTCTTATTTTGACGATAATGGTCGAGCATCATCACATGGTTTTCTCTTCCAAAACCAGACTTTTTATATCCTCCAAAAGGAGCATGTGCTGGATATGCGTGATAGCAATTGACCCAAACACGACCTGCTTTTATAGCTCGTGGAATTTGATACAATTGATGTGCATCTCGTGTCCAAACGCCTGCACCTAATCCATAAAGTGTATCGTTGGCAATCTCCAAAGCTTCTGCTTCATCTTTGAACTTTGTCACACAAACTACTGGCCCGAAAATTTCTTCCTGAAACATGCGCATTTTGTTGTGACCTTCTAGGATAGTTGGTTGAATGTAAAATCCATTCGCCAAATCACCCGTTAATTCTTTCACTGCACCACCAGTAAGGACTTTCGCTCCTTCCTCTTCACCTATTTTCAGGTACGATTTAATTTTTTCATACTGATCATTCGACGCTTGCGCACCAACCATCGTATTTACATCATAAGGATTGTCTTGAATAATGGCATTTGTTCTAGCAATTACACGCTCCATAAACGCATCATAAATGTCTTCCTGTACTAATAATCGAGAAGGACAAGTACAAACTTCACCTTGATTGAATGCAAAAAGTACAGCACCTTCAATCGCTTTATCCAGATACGCATCGTCAGCGTCCATCACTGAGTTGAAAAATATATTTGGTGACTTACCACCTAATTCCATCGTTACGGGATTTAGGTTTTTGGATGCATATTGCATGATTAATTGACCTGTCGTTGTTTCTCCTGTAAAGGCAACTTTATCAACTTTTGAACTAGATGCCAACGGTTTACCCGCTTCTGGACCAAAACCATGAACAATATTGACTACTCCAGGAGGAAATACGTCTGCTATTTTTTCCATCAATAGTGTAGCAGTAGATGGCGTTTGTTCTGCTGGTTTCAAGACAACACAATTACCAGTAACAAGGGCAGGAGGCAATTTCCAAGACAACATTAATAACGGGAAATTCCATGGAATAATTTGTCCAATCACACCTAAAGGTTCTTTGATGTTCATGGATAAAGTGTGCTGATCGAGTTCCGTTGCGCCACCTTCTTCTGAACGAATACAAGCCGCAAAATATCTCCAGTGATCGATAGCTAAAGGAATATCTGCGTTTAGTGTTTCCCGAATTGGTTTTCCATTATCACAAGTTTCTACTACAGCAAATTCTTCTAAATTAGCTTCAATAATATCTGCTACTTTATTTAGCAGTGCGGAGCGTTCAGCTGCGGGTGTATTTCCCCAAGATTCCTTCGCCGCATTTGCCGCATCTAATGCAAGTTCCACATCTTCTTTTTGAGATCTTGGATATTTTGCAATAAGCGTATTATCTATTGGTGAGGTATTATCAAAGTATTGACCGCCTATTGGTGCTACAAATTTTCCGTTTATAAAGTTGGAATACTTCTCTTTAAATTTTGGTTTAGAATAAGCCATGTTTTTATTTTTTTTTGTTGAAAGATTCATTCAAAAAAAGTTAAAAAACTTATTGAATGTTCTAATTTGCAATTTAAACAAAACTAATTAAATAACGTCTATAATATTAGAACATATCTATTATTCTGTTGAACATATCTATTGTGTTTTTTTTATTGGATTTAAACTTGTATCATTGGGAATGAATCCTCTATTAAATTTACATAAAAGCAATAGGAAGCTGACTACTTTAGTAGAAAATAAAACTACTTATGCGGCAGAATATGCAGAGCTTAATATCTATGAGACGCATGTAATTGCGGAGAAAGTATCCTTAACTTTTGGCTTCCCGGTCATTGCAAGTATGCTTACGGGAAAGAAGGTGATGCATCTTCAAAACCATAAATCGTTTGATTTTTTTCCTGGAGAATCTGTCGTTGTACCTACTAATAAAGAGATGGTCATTGATTTTCCGTTAGCAACGAAAGACAATCCAACACAATGTTTGGCTTTAGGTATTGATGCTAATAAAATTAGTGAAGTTGTCAGGAAGTTTAATCAGCAGGTTGCGATTGAGGACGAAAATAATAATTGGAATATTGATAATACCGCTTCTCATTTAATCAATAATACGGCGGTTAATCATCTGGTCGAACGAATAACTTATACTTTTACTAAAAATAATAAATCGAAAGATGTTTTACTGGATTTAATGATACAGGAGTTGGTCATTAGGTTATTGCAAACTAATGCAAAATCATTAATTATTAATGACTCCGATCAGGTTTTCAATGACACTAGGATTGGGACGGTTATTAAGTATATCACAAACAATTTAACGAATAAGAATCTTTCTGTTGAGGTTTTGGCAAAAATAGCTTGCATGAGTACGTCTCATTTTCATAAACAATTTAAAAACACCTTGGGTATTTCTCCGATTGATTATATTAACTCTGAAAAAATTAAGTTTTCAAAAAAACTAATTAAGGAAGCTAAAAATTGTAGAATGGCTGAAATTGCCTTGAAGTCAGGGTTCAATAATTCAAGTTATTTTAATCGACAATTCAAAAAAATGGAACTCATGACACCGCAACAGTTTAAAAAATCTATTTCGTCTTAGGTAGAATTCCTCGCTCACATCAATATAAACACTGCTCGTTAAGACTACTCGGATAAGCGGGAGCAAGTAGTTACTTGCTTCAACTCTCCTAAGAACCGTACAAGTGAATTTCACCGCACACGGCTCAAGCCATTCTAATGTTTGTTAAACTGTTCGAACGCAGCAGTAGTAACTAGCTTAATATCCTCCGGGCGAGTTTGTAATGTCAAACAAGGTAGAGTAGCACCAAATTCTCCATATTTACAATCACTCTTCTAAATACCAGTATTTTACTGCCTTCACGATACGTGTTTGTTGGCTCTCAACTACAATGTAATGATATATAGTTTTAGGTGCGTTATGCCCAAAAGATTGAACATATCTTACACTTTTCCTAAATTTCAACTATATTTCAAGCGACTTCTTGTCGCACCAAGTCATAACGAGTATTTCTATGTTGGTTCGAGCGAGGTTGCCTATAACAAAGAATCTATAAGGATAAATATATTTACTGGAAAGTTGTCAGAAACAAAATCCAACAGATACATAAACAGCCTCTGGAAACCCGAGACCTGAACGGAAAATAAACCTTCCATTTGGTTTTTGAAATCGATATCCTATGCCACCCGATGGTGTAATAAATCTATATTCTGATTTTGACGGTATTATTCCAGTACCTCCGTTGACAGTCAGTGCGTCACTAACACCGTAATTATACTTATCTAGATCAAAGAATGAGGTTAAGCCAATACCTAATTCTATGTGGTTGTTTTTGGAGCCTGTTAAAGCGCTTAGACCTAGAGAAGAATATCTTCCTTTACTACCAAAAGGCTCGACCCAACGTCCGTAACTTGCTTTAGCCCAGTAAGAAGTGAAAAAGCGAGCATCATTGTTTCCTGCGATCCTTCTTTCGTAGTTTATGTTTTGTGCTGTAAGACCTAGGGTAGCATAGACAGTATTGTGCTTGGTATTTTTAATCGGTGCTTGACCATAAGTAATGCTAAATAAGCATAGATTAAAAATGATAAGCGTAAGCTTTAGTGTGGATGAATTCATTTAATTTTTTTACTGTCGGATAAAAAATACCAATAATTATAGTATAATTATTGGTTACTTGTCTGTTTTTTTCTTCCGCAAGATACTATTTATAGATGAAAAAATTCGCTCGAACTAGCGGAACATAATTAAAATAACTGCTCGTTATGACTTCTTGTCGAATGTCGTCAACTTAGCGTTTTTAATTGTTATAAGTAAAGTGAAATTGTTTCAAATAATTCACCAATCAGGCCTAAGATATTTTGGAAATTCCTCATACCATCTATAGATGGACAAT